>JBILFA010000037.1:0-27063 GCA_044351795.1 Bdellovibrionota bacterium
TGGACGTGGGTAGCCTGAACGATAAAGTGACAGATCCTGACAGGATGAAGCACCTGTGCTCGAGCCAGACAGCTCTTTACAATTGTCTTGCACAGAGGATTGGCAAGGAGCAAAAGCCCCTCCTCAAGACTAAACGTGCAGAACAGTACTCTCCCGTGAGGGTGATATTTCATCGCCTTTGCCATGAACGTAATTATCAGAGAAGAAGGACGGAAGTTGTGTGCGAAGTGGAGAAAAGCAGCCCAGGTACAGCGAGACAAAGCGAGACAAAGTAGCCCAGGTACAGCGAGACAAGAAAACACGGCCAATCGTGCATTAAAGGATAAACGGCACCCCAAACGCCGCCTTGCGTTTCTTCTCGATAAAATCTGGCTGTGAGTTGAGGATAGGGAGATACCTCTCGCTGAGAGCGACCATCTCTTTGACCGACATCTTGGGCACAACTGCAGAGAATCCCGTGCCGTCTGGAAGCTCTAGCGGGTTTTCAATCAGCCTGCGAGCGATCTCGTCACCACTTGGTTTTTGCGATTCGCTCATACACCTCTAAAGTACCATACCGGGTGCAGAGTTGTCGAAACGTATCCGAATCTGGGGCAATCCCAGCCAATTGCAGGAGGGCGAGCAAGTCGGCTTGGTCCTTGAGAGCCCGTTGGGCGTCAACAAACCTCAGCGTATGAAGCTTCATCGCTATTAGGCTGCCCACCGAAGCCACTTGGACGTGAGGACCAAAAGCTTCCGTTGAGCCTGCATCCTGAAGCGCCTTGGCCATAGTTTCGGCGCTAACCAGCATCAGGTCGATCGGCCAGGCAGCCACAGAGCCGGGCTTTGACTGCAGGAATCCTGAGGATTCGTGAAACACGCCGTACCCAAGCCTGACCAAAAGCGCGCGCCAGAAATCAACGTCTTTAGCTTCGACCATCAGGTCGAGGTCGCCGGTAGAGCGGGAGATCCCATGCACACCCAGAGCATGTCCACCGATAAGAAGAAAGCGCTTCTCCTCCTTGGTAGCCGCGGCATGAATAGTTCGAAGGATTTCCATCTTGAAACTATAGTAATGGTAGCGTTGCTACCGCAAGGGTCACCGCATGCCCTGTGTGCAGGTAACGCCTCGCTCCCTCCACCATCCCAGCCCCTAGCTTTTCTCTCAGAAATTGCGGCCGAAATGATCTAAATCCCGAGCTTCTTCTTCAGGAACGCAACCGTGTCGTGCGTCTCGCCCCACTCGCTTAAGATGCGTTTAGCATCGGCCCTCGCGAAACAACGCGAATGCGTTTTTTCGCCTCGCTTCCCTAAGCGGCCCTGAATCCCCCACCATTTTATCTAGCTCTCCTCCCGTCTAGCGCGAGCCCGCCAGCTCGCCCGCTCGAAATCGCTTTAGGTACACCGCCAAAAGCGAAATAGCGCTCGGAGTAATGCCCGGAATACGCATCGCCTGCCCAATCGAAGAGGGCCGATGTTTCTTGAACTTTTCGCGCGCTTCAACTCGCAGCTGCTTGATCTCGTCATACGGGAAATCGTGCGGTATGACCTCGACCTTCCCTTGGTGCCGCATACTACTGAAAACAACCACTTCGAACAGCGCGGGTGTATACTTGTTTCCCTCAAACATGCCACATGTCCGGAGCTGTCGCTTTTAGAAGTGCCATGCACTAGGGAGGGCTAGGGAGGGGGCCTTCCTCTCCTACCTGTGGGGTGGTGAGATTTAATGGCAGCCGGAGTTCAGGAGCTTGTCGTATCTCGTTGGAGCGAGCACTGTCGTATCTCGTTGGAGCGAGCACTCCATGCTCTTTTGCACGGTCCTCGATGAGGTTCATGGCACAGCGATAAACGCTTTGCTTCTTTCGCTGGCCCTGTTGGCTATGCTGGCGAAAACCTGTGAGTATTTCCAGTGGCTAAAAACAGGGGCTACCGGCTCAGTGCCTTCGACACAACAAGATTCCTTGTGGGTGTTGTCCTCCCCCTTGCCGCTCGTCGCGCTTTGACGCCCATTACCACAGAAGAGGCTCCAGGGAAGAGGGCAAGTTGTGCCACGAGGCGCACAAACCGATGGTGGTAGGTCCACCGTAGCCGCCTGCTGAGGGGGAGGCTACAAACTACCAGCCGCTGCTGAGCGCGAAAGTGTCTTGGTGGTGAACGGCGCTGGAAAAAGGCGGGGGAAGACCCGTCAGGTAAGTTCCAAGGAGATGAACGCAAGTGAACCTCTGATGACCTGTCGCAACTTCGAGACGGTGTTGAAACGGTAGTGGTTTCTCGTGGTCGAGGGCGAATGCGCTGCTCAGTCGGATCGCTCGCACAAGCCCGACTCGGTTTGTACACTGGATGTTTCGCTTCCCTGGACGAGCCGTATGATGGGAGACTATCACGGACGGTTCTGTGAGGGACTAGGGGGGAAGTGCCCCTGGTCTACTCGGCACAACGCATTCGCGTTATTTTGCGAGGGGCGAAGCCTGTTTTTGTCGCCAGAGCGAGGGAATCTCAACTACATTTCTGCCCTCATCCCCATGAGAAATAAAGCCTAACTCCCGAATCTCGCCTTTGCTCAATAGCCGAGAAGCTCCCGCCTGCCCAAAGCTCCCTCTAACTTACCATGATTTCGTGGATTTCCCCCTTGAGCCTTATCAGTCTGAAGATGCACTCTTAGAGTAAGGTGCTTGGAAGTGCTAGGATACCCCGTGAACAATCCCGTAGACCATCACAAAAAAGACTCTAGTGACACAGCGTCCTTGAACTCGGACCGCCCTACGGCGAATGGTGTGTTGTCTGACGATACTCAGTTGTTCATGAAGCCTCGGGAGCAACGGCGCAATATCCCCCTCACCGCGCGGGCTTTGCTGCAGGAGTGTGAGTCGCGATCGCTGGCTGAGTCCGCGGAGCTCTTGCTCGCAGCCCGGGCACACCTGTGGAACAGTCGACAGGAGCGGGGGCAAGAGCACACATCAACGCAGGTCAAAGATTTGGTGTTCCTTCCCCAGCAAGGAACAGCCTACTTCTTCACCGACCTCGAAGGGCGTTGTGAGATTCTCGCCTCAGTTTTTGATGAAGAGAAGATTATTGAACGATGGCAAAAAAATGATCCTAACGATCAAGTGTTCGTGTGTATTCTCGGCGATTCTATCAATCGTAGCCAAACAGGCTCTGTGCTCATGGAGTTTTTACTCGATCTGAAATGCAGGCGCGGATTTTCCCGCCAGCTCATTATTCTGCCGGGCAATCATGAGCTTTGCCCCGGTCTTCAGAAGCGCCAGGGCGGACTGTTATCCGAAATTCTATTTGAGAGAGAATCATATCAGCACTGCGGTGATCCGTACGATCCGCGTATTAAAGCAGCTTATTCCGTGTCCGCTGAACCCCGCTTTTTGGGGCCTGCTCGGTGCGCAACTCCAGCTACAGTTGATGAGGCTCTCTATGCTGCTCGCGTGGGGATGTGGCATCTTTTCACGGATATCTTTCATTCGCTCCCGAAGTCGATTCTATCGTGCAATGGCATCTATGCTGCGCATGCAGGCTTTCCAACGCGAGGTGCGTTTGCTTCATTGTTTGGCAAGCACCCGTTAGAAGCTCATCTTAGTGAGGGCGAATCTGAGGGGTCGGAATTATCGAGCCCCAATCTTCTGAACCTAAGCCATGTATCACCTGGGTACTACACGGGGTATTTACTGAAGCCTTCGGAGGATCTTGCCAACGACATGACGTGGAGTGATCTCAACCCGAGCCTTGATCTGAGTAATAATGCTCCGCTTCTAACCATCAATACTCGAGGGGCAGCGGATAGTCCATTGCACGGCATAGCGTTCGGGGTTCGCGCATTTACGAGGTTTGCCGAAACGGTTGGGGCCTCGGTATTTTTGCGTGGGCATCAAGAACAGTTTCCTGCATCGACGAACATCAGTTCTCCACGATCGGACCTTTGGCTGTATGAAAATATCGTAACCTTTACGAGTCGTATACTTGGAGGGTACGCCAAAGTTGATCTCTCCAAGCCCAATCCGGAGCCGGACGACATCATCGTGGTCAGCGCGCCGATTGACCTGTAACTTCGCTGTGTAGCGCCTGAGCATACAGGCGAGTCCGGAGATATTGGGATAAAATTGCGAGTCCAGCTGTTAGAAGTAGGGCGGGAGCTTCAACGAATATCCGACACCATCCCGAGAGCAGCTGTTCCAGAGACGAAGAATTGAGCGAAATAGGTCTTCGGTTCGACGGCCTTTGGACCGTAGAACGGCTTTGATTGCGCGGTAGAGCCGGGCTTCAACCCGCTGGAGTCGGCTTTGTAGGGGGTCATCATCTCATCGAAGGTCAACAGCTTGTGCCGCGAGCACGGAACTCGTCCGGCTTGTGCCTCATTCACAGAACACACAAAGACTCCGTAAAGGCGGGGCTGCGAAGAGCCGGGGAGCTTTACCTCGTAGGTTCCTAGGTTGTCACGTGCAGTCTTTTGTTCGAGGGGGCGTCCGTAATACAGCTCTTCCGCCGCTCCACCGAGCGCCTCTACGGTCAACTGAAGCCTGAGAGCGCCGCGAGCATATTTCATGTCGAGCAGGATAACGTCGAGGTCCCCGAACATACACCGCGCTTGGCTCGCTAGATCAAACTGCAAGAGGCGCTCTTGTGCGGAGTCGTTGAAGGCTACCAATTCCTTGAGCCCGCTAACGGGTGCCGCGTGACAGACCGGCACCGGCATTGAAACGGCATAGAGGAAAGAGGTACAGCCGAGTAGAGCGAGGTATCGAATCATACTAACTAGTATCCTTTGTTTCTCTCAGCAGCGAGCGTCTTCTGAGCTGTCAGATCACCGACGAGGATGCCGTCTGCAACGAGCTTGTGTCAGAACATGGATGATCGTGCTCTACAGATCGAAGTCGGACTGCTTTTATAACTTTGACAACCCAGTCGCAGTGTATCAATTTACCAGGGCCGCTTTCTCGTTGGCCGGCTCAATTTCAGCATCGTCGCTTAGGGCTATTCTGAGGGCTTCCCATGTATACTCATACGAACCGGATGCCGTAGCGGTGGAACCGCTCACGACAGTTCGTCCGATGAGCTTTGTGCCGTCCTGGGAGAGTCTGGCTACGTTGTGAAGGATCGGTCCCCCTTGTTGCGGCTGAACTGAGTACTCGATCTCGGGCTGTCCATCTGCCAGGCGTACTTCATTCGCCTGAAAATGAGCAAAATTGACTTCGCTTCCCGCGCTCGAGAGTCCAGTTACGCGTGCCTCGGCCAGCGTCAGTCCAGCAACTCCGAGATCGGTAGCATCAAGGGCCAACAACCCCGAACCCTTTATGGGTTCGGCGACGGTCCATCCCCAGATGCCTGCTAGCTTGCTCGAGAGGTGCAAAGCCTCTGAGGATTGGGGAGCCGGGTTCTTGAGCTCATTGGTCGTCGCTGAACTCAATGGGGCTTCCATGTCGGTTTCGAAATTCAGAGCGGCGTGGTCCGAGATGCTCTTCTCGCTCCAATCCAGTGAGCGGTTGCTGCGTACCTGTCCATCGACGAGACGGTCGTACCCTCTCGAAACAGCAGGGTTACCCTGTTCCGTCGAGTCGGATGTGTAATAGAGCGCGGTGACAGAAACGTCATCGAGCGGTTTAACCTCTTTCGGCTGCGACACTCCGTCGCGGTTTTCATCGAACCATAGCGCTAGAGGAGCAAGCTCAGAGCCGGCCACCTTCCCGTCGTTGTCTTTGTCGAGGGTTGCCAGGGCTGCGTATCCGTCTTTCCACGGCACTGCCTCATTTCCGCTCTCCGCCGGGCGGCCGCCGAAGGTCCAGCTACCGAAAAGCTGAGTGGCCGATGTGATTGTACCTTCGTGTTTGGGATCGAATACGAGCAACGGCAGGGACGATGATCCCCTCCATGCCCACGTAGTTTGAGAGGAATTCGGGTTCAGTTTGAACTCGACCACGGTGCTCGGCGCATCCAAATAGTCGTCTGCCCATACGAGGGAGACCGGCGTGGAAATCTCGGCGAGAAGATCGATCTTCCCGCATACGTTCCGCGCCTGGTTCGAGTCTCCGAACGCAAGTTTGCAGTCGCTAGTCAGATACATTGATCCGCTCTTACAACCATAGGTCAATTTATTCCAGACTCCATAGAACGCTCCGCCGAACTGGAACAGTCCGTGAGTTGTCGTTCCAATCACTGACCCGTAGCCGCCCGTGCAATTGATGGCTCCTTGGGCTGTCGTATTGCCCTGCACCAGCCTGCTCTTCCACGCCTCGAAACGTTTCTGGTAATCGGCACTAGATTCACCCGCGCGTTGCGGTGGTACCCACCAACCGTAGCTAGCTGGGAGGCCGCTCTGCTTCTTGAGCAGCTCCCACAGCATAGAGGTGAACACCATTCCGGTAACGTGGCCGTTCTTTCCACGCCTCTTGTCGTACACCCTACCGTTGTTGGCGTACGTTCCACTGAACTTGTCTCCGCCCAGCGAATAAGCTTTCTGCAGCGCCGTATTGATGAGCGCCTCGAAGCACGACAGACCTCGAGCTTTTGTCTGATCTATTTTGATCCGAGTCTTTTCGGGGGTATGTGTGAACGAGAAGCTTACGTCGTATTGGCACACGGTGGGACTTGCAGTTGCCGTAGGCGTCGCAGTGCGCGTGGGGGTAGATGTTGCCGTTCGAGTCGGCGTGGCTGTGCGAGTCGCTGTTTGAGTCGGCGTAGCAGAGCGAGTCGCTGTTCGCGTTGGGGTGCGAGTCGGCGTTGGCGTCGCCGTGCGAGTTGACGTAGGCGTAGCTGTGCGAGTCGGCGTTGACGTCACTGTTGGTGTTCGCGTCGCAGTAGCTGTGCGCGTTGGGGTGCGAGTCGGCGTTACCAGCGGTATTGGCGTCTCGTTTGAAGAACCGACATCTCGTGGATCTTCAGGGCTGCCTGCCCTAGGGCTCCCCTGCGCCAAAGCTGTAACAAGAGCAAATACACTCACATAGGAAAGTAACACTAGAGCGATTAATCTTGGAGGTATTCTGTTGTGTCCCATGTACGAGCCCTTTGACCGGAAGCTTTTTGTCCTGAATTGACGGTAACCTTGCGAACCGGCTCACGACTAGGACCGGCTGATGAACTGCCAAATGGAAAGCCTCACAATTGGTGTCGGACAAGATGAGAAGGCACTTGAGCAGAAAAACGTCCGCGCCTCGCCGTTCTGGCAAATTATAGAGATAAATAGAGACAAGAGGGGACCACCGAGATAGTGGCGCCCTCTCTATGTCACGTAAAATCATCTTTTCCCAATAATGGGGAGAGAGGGGAGAAGCGGTGTGTTGCAAGGTCTAGGATTTTGGCTGCGACATTATCGGGGTACGTTCAATGAGCACGCTCACGGCCGGATAGCACCAAATTTACCACCCCTAATCGGGATTTCCGGTCGCTTCCTCAAGTATCGAGCGAGAAGGGAGTAAAGTTCGTATCTTTGTCGAAATAGTCCTCCTGCTCCGCCCGCTTCAGGAAGTTCACAATCACGTATGTAAGGGGGGTGTTTACAACCTCCCATAGGACCTTGAGACAGTAGTTGGCAATCATCACTTGGATGACCTGCGAAGTTTCCCACACTCCGTAGAACGCCAAAGGGTAGAATATCATCGAGTCTGCTGCTTCACCTACGATAGTTGAACCGATGGTGCGAGACCACAGAGCCTTTCCTTCGGTCCATACCTTCATTTTGGCCAGGGTGTATGAATTACAGAATTCACCGCAGAAGAAGGCCAGCAGCGAAGCGCCGGCTATACGCGGGACCGCACCAAAGATCGCTTCTATCGCTGCTTGATTCTTGAAGCCTACGGCTGGTGGGAGCTCGGTAATGAACCACGCCATAAAAGAGGCGAACCCCAGCGCCGCAAAACCGGACCACACCACTTTCCGCGCGCGCGCGTATCCGTACACCTCTGTTAAAATGTCGCCGAAGATGTAACTGATTGGAAAGAAGAGAACGCCGGCACCGAAGGTGAACCCTCCCACCATCGCTACCTTGGCAGCTCCTATTACGTTCGAGCACAGCAACACCGTGACGAACGCAGCCATTATGAGGTCGTAGTACTTGTATGTTCTTGCCATTGTGCAGGCAAGGTTATCGGGCGCTCTACGGAGTTGCAATCGTAAATGAGACGAATCTGAAAGCCGGGGTACTTTTGTAAAACCTCTTTCGAGGCAAAGCGATACAGGATGCTACATCGGTCGAAAGTCAGTTTTCGGCGTGATGTGTGAAATAAAATACGCCAAGATCTTCACGGCAGCTTCGAGATCTTTGTAGCTGCACACCTCGACCTGTGTGTGCATGTACCTGTTGGGGATGCCTAAGCTCGCAGCCGCCACGCCTCCGCGCGAGATTTGGATCGTGTTGGCGTCGTTGCCGAGGGGTCGCGGACTCGGTGCTGGCTGATAGGGAGATTTCGTTTTCTTCGCTGCGTCTTTGAGGAGCTTTTCAACTACTGGATTTGTGTTGGGGCCACTCGTGATAGTAGGACCAAGCCCGAGTTTGCAAGGCGTGGAGCGAGGATTGTCGTTTGCCGGATTGTCGGTCGCATGCGTTACGTCGATGGCGATACCGACCTCGGGGTTAATAGCATATGCAGATGTCGAAGCACCGCGGAGCCCGACTTCCTCCTGTACGGTGCTGACAGCATACAGACCTACAGAGAGCTTTTTACCTGACAAAACTCGTAAGGTCTCCATCGCTATGAAGAGACCGACCTTGTCGTCGAGTCCTGGTGCGCAGATGAGCCCATTGCCGAGGTCGAGCACACTCAGATGAAAGGTAGCGCAGTCTCCTATGTTGACCTTCCTCTCTGCCTCTCGACGATTCTTCGCGCCGATGTCGATCCACAACTTATCGAGATCATTTTTAGTCCGATCGCGCTCTTCGGTACTCTGTTGATGTATCGGCTTACGACCAAACACGCCTTCGACCGGCCCTTTTTCGGAATGAATGGTGACTCTCGCTCCGTGGAGTACTCCCACGTCCATTCCCCCCAACGCAGAAACGTAGATGAAACCGTCGTTAGAGATGTGGCGCACCATGAATCCGATCTGATCGCAGTGACCTGCGAGCATAACCTTGCGTTCGGCCTTTGGATTGAGTGCGACGATCACGTTTCCATGGAGATCCGTTTCGATCACATCGGCATACTTCTTCATGCGGTCGCGAACGATACGCTGAACCGGTTGCTCGGCTCCGGTGGGCGATGGAGTGACGAGCAGCTTGTGAAGAAAATCCTTGGATTCCATGAGTTCCCTGTGTGCATTTGTAAATCGCTCTCATAGGATGCAGGATCAAGCGAAAAGAAGACAATACAACTTCGGCAGGTCGCATCACCAGCTTGAGTTGATGCACGCGGGCAGGGGATGTGATACCGATTGGCGTCATACGTAACTACGAGGACCTGACCATTTATGCCGAAACAGGAATCCCGGCTCGAACTGCAGAAGAAGGACAAGGCGTTAATCAGAGGGCTAGCTCTACGAGCGCGCACCCCTAGTAGGCAAACGCCGTTTAGAAACTCCGGCATACAAACCATTCTTCAAGGTAAGGGTGAGTATCCAGGTTTTGTTGCTCTGGAACGGATGGCTCGTCAGAAGGGGTGCTTTAAGCTCCGGATTGAGAGGCGAAAGTGGACCGATACGGATGGGACAAAGCATCGTTTTACGTTGGCTCGAGCGGCGATAACAGATATGTGGCCCATGGGAACTCACTACTGGGTTCGGGACAATTCGATCATAGGTGCCCGCTACCTGTTCAGTGGGCAACGCGGTAAGGAAAAGATCGGGAAAGAGCTGTTGTTGTCTGCGCTGTCTTTTATGTCATCGGTTCAGCAGCTTAGCCGCTTCAAACAGGTCGTGGCGTCTTCTTCTCGGGCGTTCGTCAGCGACGCTGCCCACTGGCCCTACATCTTTGCAGCGGTCAAAGACAACTTGAACACCGCCCATCCCGAGCCCTGGGCGCACAAGCAGGACGCTTGGCAGATACTCGCCTGGTATGTGCTCGAAGGTATCGAACGAGGGCTCATCTCTTTGAATGAGCTGACGGTCAAGCATCGCACCTTCTTCGGTCTGATAGTGCCCTTTCTCGCAAAGGTCTCCTTCTGGCGGTGCGAGAATAGCGGATCGTGGGAGGAGATTCCGGCGGTACGTTCGTCGGTGCGGGCGTGGGAGCATCGTTTGGTGGTTCGATTGGGGGAGCTTTCGACGCGTAGAGGGTTCTCCTTTTTGAACAACGGCTTTCGCACGCGCCGTTCCCTGCTCGGAAAAACATACGCCAAGAAGGATCTCCCTTCGGCTGTTGCGGCGATGGATCGCGCGGCGACACGGCAGATGCTCAAGGATCTGCCGTTCGAATCCCCCTCATACTCTCCTAGCGATCCTCGGTATCGTGAATCTGATGCCGCACTGATCTATCTGTTGCAGCTCGACTACCTCGACTTTCTGGCGCAGCGTGCCGGCAAGAACGCGGCGTGGAAGGAGGGGATGGAAAAGCGGCTTTTGGGGCTTTTGGTTCGATTGGATGATCCCGAGACGGGAGGAATTGCTCGCTACGAAAACGACTCCTACCAGCGCAGCGGATTCTTCCGGAACCTCACCGTTCATAAGCTTCAAGAGATGTACGGTGCTCCTTCGGGAGACGCGAGTTCGCACTTCGTGGGTAGAGACAAGGTAGTTCCCAAGGGCCGAAAGGCGATGTGGACGCACTTCGTATGGCAGCTTGCGGCGTGGTCAGGCAAGCGCTCGCTGGAAGATCCTGACCAGCGGTTCCGAATGTTGCACGAATTCTTTTTCGCCCGTGGCTTGGCTCTGATTACAGGCGACAAAGAAGTGAGTGTCGACGTCGATAAGCGGGGTGAGGTACGCATGATCAAGATCCCCACGTGGCGTATGCCGGAGTGTTACATCTCTGAGGTCTCTCCGACTAAAGGTGTTCTCGTGTTTCCGTCTCCTCATACGCCTCTTAACTGGGCGATAGCGGAGATGGAGGAGGCGTTCAGAATCAGACGATTAGTGGTAAGCGACTCAGTCGGATTGTAACAGAGCGATGCGACGATGACCGTGCTGTTCTTGCGGTTTCGAAGCTAAAGATGAAACGGTATAGTGCCGATCGAACTGGTCATATCGACTTCAGAGGAGAGATCCTCCATAGAAGTCAAGAAGGGTTTAGTGATGCAAACAGGTGAGCGGAACATCTACGCGCAGGTCGAATATCTGCGTTCAAAGGTATCGGCGCTCGTATTTCTTGTTAGGCCCTCCCCGCCGTATGATCCAAATCGCCGGTGGCTACCGGTTGAGGGCCTCGCCTTACGCTCCATAGATGATCTTTTTTTCCCCGATGAAACGAGAGATCGTGTGCTGATGGCCTTTACCGGGGAACCCCCACACGAAGCAGGGGTGCTCGCAATCGCAGTTCCTCTTCAAGTGGCTCTCGAGCGCGCGTTTTTTCACATTCAAGGGGTATCAAAGCTCGTCATCAATCCGACCACCTTGCCTGAGGGGCTGTCGCCGCTCCAGACGAATATTGATTTCACGCTGCCGAACGGGTTCGGCGAAAGCTGTGAGCTGACGCGCGAAGAGATGGCAGAGACGATCGGATCTTTGACTCACGCGTCCACCAAAAAAACTGATTATCTTTCTCGTGCGCGTAAGGCCTATCGTGCTAACTCGCTGTTCGAAGCGTTTGCGGACGCTCGACGGGTGAGGCGTGAAAACGAGGATCTCGAGGGTTGGTTTCTCGAGCTCATGGCGATGAGCTTTCTAGGCATGCCCGAGCGAGCAGTTGAGCTGTATGAGCACTATCCGGCGCGTGACGGAGCAGATCCTCAACCCCTCTTGTTGACGGCCCGGTTCCGGTTACTTCTCAAACAATTCAACGAGGCATGTACGATTCTGCACACCTTGACCTTCAAGCCCGAAGTCGCTTCAGTGGCGTTTGCGGAGTTAGCTCGGGCGTTCGTGATGACGGGAGAGTTCGGCCGCGCGGTTGATGCCGCTACCGCTGCCATTGATAAGGATCCTCAATCCCTCGACGCTTATTTGATTCGTGGAATCGCCTTGCGTGGACTCTCCTACGACAGCGGAGACGAGGAGGGCCTCAAAGCGGCGCTCAAGGATTTCGAGCTTGTGGCGACGAAGGCTGTTTTCAACGCGGCTGAGGCCCTGTTCCACGCCGGAACGATCTTCGCGCGTTTGGGGGATCTCGTTTCGGCGGATAGCTCTTTGCGGCAGTCCCTGTTTCAGCGAGATCGCTTTGCTTCACGTGATGCGTTGATAAGAGTCGCATGTGCGGCGAACCAGGTGGCCGTCGCACGCGAGGAAACGGCTCTTTTAGAGCGTTTGATACCGCATCTTGCACAACCTCTGCGCGAGTTGATCGACGCGCATGTCGGCGTAGGATCATCAGACGCTCCCGCCGGGGGAGAAGAAGCGCTCGATCTTGCAACCGCTCTATCGTCGGCAGATACCGAGATAGTAGTACGAGCTGCTCGCCAAGCTCTGAAGGAGTGGAGAATCCCAGTCACCAACACCGTTGCAGACTGTGCGCTTCTTGATGAGTTCATAAACTACTTTGCCTCGGCAGGTATATTCTCTGAGCGGTTGGAATACGGACACCTCAACGAAGTGGGGATCAAGACGGTTGCTCGAGTGTTGACGGTGCATCTGGCCGAGGTATTGACTCGCGAAGGCGTAGCGGTGGTGCAGGGGGGCGGAACCTTACCTCTGTCGCTCACCATCACGTCTTCAGGCGGAACTATTCCGCTGGAGTTTTTTGTAAACGAAAGGATTCTGCTCGGTGCGAGTGCCGATAATTTCTCCTCTCTGGAGTCCCTCAGTGTAGAGCTCTTTCCGAGTGACAAAGCAGCACTGCTTCCACTGACCGGTGATAAATGGGAAGCAGCTAGACCCGAGGAGCAGGCGTTTTTCAAGTCTGAAGCGGAGTGGGCTCGGGGAAAGCTGAAGGTGCTGGGTGCGACATTACAGCACAGCTTGGCGGATCTCTCTGAAGTCGATCGGTGTATCAACTTGGTTTTCGAGCCTGGGGGTGAGCTCTCTGAGCATGGGAGTACGGTTCTCGGGAATGAGCGCGATCGATTCATTGCAGCGCTTGGCCTGTTGGTTGGTGTTATGATTGACGAGCTACTTCCGGCCACATGGTCTCGGCATCCGGACCTCGAGGGAATTTCGGTTTCTACGATTGAGCTTGGTCGAGTTTTCCCCGTGGCACGCGTTCAACGTCGAGCTCACCTCGGCTCAGCGGCAGACTTCTCGGTGCAGCTCAGCTCCTTTGCTTTTGGTATCGGTGCCGCCGTCGTAAGCGACGAATTACGCAAGGGCACATTGAAGGACGCTGGGCAGATTCGCGGTCGGCTGACAGAATTGCTACCGGTATTGGAAACGTTTCCTGAATCGGAACTAGACGCTCTTGTCGGGTCGCTTGCGGCAACAGTACGATAACAGATGTTAGCGTTTGATGATGCGGTAGTTGCGGCTGCCGGTCTTGTTCTCGGGTACCTTCTTCTTGTCTTTTTCTTGTTCAACGGGGAGCAGGCGTCCTCTACTCTCAGCCCGCTTAGCTTGCTGTTCGAGCTCTAGGGTCGCCTTACGCTCCGCTAGATAATTCTTTATCTCGGATTGAAGTCGGTTGAGCTCGGTTTCTATAAACTCGTCGAGATGATGTCGTTGGAGATAAAAAATGATTTCGTCGATCGGTGTAGTAGTGATACAGGGATGATCTGACTCGATGCGAGGGATGTTTGGGTTGCTGATCCTCATCACCTCGTACCCATCACATGTACAGCGAACCGAGATGTGCTGACACAGGAATTCACGATTGTTCGCCATACGCGAAAGAACCGAGAGCGCGGGCGGAGGCTTAAATGGGTTATGAATGTCCGGCCCAATAACTTTCCATTTGAGATACCCATTCATCCGATCAAACCAGGTGGAGCCCGCTTCCGCGGCCTCAGCCTCTGAAGTTTCACCAATGTTCCCTTGTGATGGTTCTCTCATGGATATACTACCCCGCCTATGTTTGGTATCGGCAGTTAAGGGAGTAAACTTGAGGATCTGCGCTATAACTTTGTTGTGTCAGTGTAAGTCCCAAGTTCCTGAGCATAGGTCGTTCAGTCCGGGCATGTAGGGGGCTGCGCACTCCTTTTTCGGCAGGTTGAGCTACGAAACGTTCCCTCTTGAAACTTGTCACCATAATGACCACTATGCGTATCAGTATGGTTTTGAATATATGAGACTTTTTACCGTCTTTGGGAGTGGTCTCAAGACCCTCGGCTTCCCGAGCGGGGTGTGAGAGCAGTTATACAGGAGAGGTATCACCATGATTGAGGTTGAAGGGCTATCAAAGCTGTATGGAGATTACAGGGCGGTTGCTGACATTAGCTTCTCCGCTAGCAAGGGGCAGATAGTCGGCTTTCTCGGTCCGAACGGGGCGGGGAAAACCACAACAATCCGCATGCTTGCGACCTATTTGCCGCCTTCTGCGGGGACTGCAAGGATCGCTGGATACGATATTGTGACCCAATCCGATGAGGTTCGTCGTCGAATCGGTTACTTGCCGGAAAATCCTCCTCTGTACGGCGAGATGACCGTCGAAGAATATCTGCGTTTTGTCGCTGATATTAAGGGCGTGCCTCGATCGAAGCGCACGATGCGTGTCGGTGAGGTGCTCGAGCGCTGTTTTATCGCGGATGTCCGAAAAAAATTGTGTCAGCACCTCTCGCGTGGATATCGGCAGCGAGTAGGGTTGGCGCAGGCCATCATTCACGAGCCGGAGGTAATTATTCTCGATGAGCCGACAAGCGGTCTCGATCCTAAGCAGATCATTGAGATTAGAGAGCTCATCAAGTCTCTGGGGAACTCCCACACCGTGCTTCTCAGTACCCATATCCTGCCGGAAGTTTCGATGGTCTGCAGTAAGGTGGTAATCGTGAGTCGCGGTCGTATTGTGACGGAGAGTTCTCTGGCAGACCTGACCCGAGAGAAACCGCTCGAGCAGGTATTCATCGAGAGTGTAGGCCGCGACGAAGCGATTGTCGAAGCTGCGGCATAATGAAGCTGCGGAATAACATTGAGTCGAGATAACGTACTAGGGATAATTATGCGTAACATAGTGGCTATTTGTAAGCGCGAGTTGCTCTCATTCTTCGTCTCGCCCATCGCCTATTTCGTCATAACCGGATTCACCTTGTTGGTCGGGTTTTTCTTCTTCCAGGGGCTGGCGTTTTTCGCTCGAATTTTCGAGATGGCCCCGATGATGAATTTCAGGCCGGGGCAGATGCCGAATCTGAACGAGTACGTGGTGCAGGGATTGTATCAGACAATGATCGTCATCCTGGTGTTCATGGTGCCGCTACTGACCATGCGAACTGTTGCTGAAGAGAAAAGGCGCGGCACCTTCGAGTTGCTCATTACATCCCCACTCTCCATTTCGGAGATCGTGCTCGGTAAGTTCATGGGCCTGTCGGTGGTTATTTTGATCATGCTCGGCATTACCTTTATCTTTCCGGGATTGCTGATTGTGTACGGCAACCCCGAGGTCGCCCCCATTCTTTCCGGGTTTTTAGGGGTAGTCTTGTGTACCTTAGCGTTTGCCAGCATCGGAATGGCGGCATCGTCATTCACTGAAAACCAGATCGTCGCGGGCATAAGCAGTATGGTCGCGTTGCTCTTGCTCTACGTCATTCAATCTCCGTCAGAAACGACGGGTGGAACGGTTGCGGAGGTTCTACGGTATCTCTCTCCTGTCGCGCAGGTCACCGATCTCGTGAAGGGTGTGATTACGTTGAAGTCGATCATTTATTTCATCAGCCTCACGGTATTTGGACTATTTCTCTCTCAACGGGCTCTCGAGGCTCATCGCTGGCGGTAGTCGTGGGGGCGTGTCGGTAGGCTTTTTTCAAGGAGGATCAAGGGTCATGGAAAGCGCGTTGCGTTTCTCGGGATATTTCGGTGCAGTGGTACTTTTGTTCGGAATCATCGGAGGGTGGATCGTCGGCTCTTACCTCGAGCATCCGCTCTTGATGTTGCACATAGTTCTGGGAGCCCTCTGCCTGCTTGCGTGGGCAGTAACCTCGGGGTTGCACAATGTTTCGCGAGCCAGCCAAGTTCTCTCGGGAAGGAGCGCGCGTTTCGGATACAACGTCGTCTTGTATACGGCAGTTTTCGCGGGCCTTGTGATTGTAGCAAACGTATTCGTTTCAATGAACGACAAGAGGTGGGATCTGACAGAGCAGGGGGTGTACAGTCTCTCGCAGAAGTCTATCAAGATCGTTCAAGGGCTCAAGGCACCTTTGCGAATGGTAGCGATTGACGCTCCTCAGATCGCCGAGCGCGACAAAACCGAAGGTATTTTGGGGCTGTATCGATATCACAATGAAAAGAAGGTTTCTTTTGAGCTTCTCAATGCACAGGCTCGGCCGGTCGAACTGGACAAGCTCGGCATGAAGCCCGGAAATCTCCTCTATCTCGAATACGGAGAGGGAGCTTCGAAGTCCGTTAGTAGGATTAACGCGCTCGATGAGCAATCCATCACCAACGCGATAGTAAAGCTGACCAGGGGCGCAGCCAAGAAGCTCTACTACGTGCAGGGGCACGGAGAGCCCGCTCTCGACTCCGCGACAGAGGGCGGCATGAAGCAGTTCTCTGATGCTTTGGCCGACGAGCATTTGGAGCTCGATGGGCTCCTTCTCGCGCAAACCGGTTCGGTACCGGAAGATGCGGCGGCGGTGATCCTCGCCGATCCAAAACGGGCACTTCAACAGGGTGAGCGCGACGCGTTGATTCAGTATGCGGAGAAAGGAGGACGCCTGATCCTTCTCGGAAATGCGGAGAACCGGGATTCCGATGACGTGCGTTTAATCGCTCAGGTGTTCGGTATCGATGTGGGACGTGACGTTGTACTCGACGAGCAGCTCAGGCTGTTCGCCGGGCCACAGTTGGCAGTGCAGTTCATCGCCCAATCTTTTAGCCCCCATCCGGTTACAACGGGCTTGAGTCAATCAGAGCCGCCGGTATTCCTCTTTTCGTCGAGTGTCGCCATATCTCAGAAGGGTAGCGATAAGGTGACGTATAGTGAGCTTCTAAAATCCGGACCGAACTCGTGGGCCGAGAAGAATCTGAAGCTCATCTTCGACGAGGAGTCTCCAACAGCATCGCGAGATCCGGAGGACACGAAGGGTCCGGTATCCATAGCGGTAGCGTACGAGAAGAAGTTGGATGCTCCAGCGGAAGGGCGTGACGAGGAAAAGGCGGACAGCGCTGTTCGTGTCGTGGTGTTCGGAGATGCGAGTTGGCTTACGAACGGCAACTTAATGGCGATGGGAAACAGAAACCTCGCGCTCA
This sequence comes from Bdellovibrionota bacterium, assembly GCA_044351795.1. Classification (GTDB taxonomy): domain Bacteria; phylum Bdellovibrionota_C; class UBA2361; order UBA2361; family OMII01; genus OMII01. Next base: position 17,329 of record JBILFA010000037.1, read on the forward strand.
ACGTTATCAATTGGACCGCGGGTGAAGAAGGGAGTGTTGCGATCGGGCCCAAGAGCTTCCGCGCCTCGGTGGCCCCGATTCCTAAAGCTACCTATAATCGAATTTTGGCCTTCAGCTTCCTCGGGCCGGAGCTGATACTGCTCTTCGGCTTGTTTGTCTGGTGGAAGAGAAAGGTGGCGTTGGCATAGTCTTTTCTCGGACTGCTCAGTGGCGAGGTCAAACAAAGGGGCGCGCGAATGGGTATCGAGCGCCTCACCAAAAAAGAGGTGAAGTCATGAACATGAAGAAAACGCTCGTGCTGGCCGCAGTTTTGCTGGCAGCTTTTCTCTACATGAAAAAGGTGGCGATCCCTTCTCATGAGCAAGACTCTAAGAAAGAGGTGATATTTGCCGGTTTGAAGCCCGCAGATCTCGAGCGGATTCGGGTCGAACGTACTCAGCCGGAAGCTTCGACTCGTGAGGTGTTCGAGTTGCACTCTCGTGGGGAAACCAAAGCAGAAACCGCTTCGGAAGCGCAGGATGAGCACGGGACGCCGAGCGAGGATGGCGGTTTCGAAAAACTCTCATGGGAGCTAGCGCAGTTCCCGGGGGCGGTTGTCGACAAGAAGATTGTTGATCCGATGATATCGTCGATAAAGGCATTGGACGTTGGAAGTCCTATTCAGGATAGCGAGCTGGACAAAGACTTCTCTGTCTATGGTCTCGATAGGCCGGTGCTCACTGTATCGGTGCAGCGCAAAGGGCGAGAGCCGGTCGAGATCGCCTTCGGTAAGAGGAACGAATATCTGCTGAAGCGATACGCAAAGGTTTCCGGGCGAGGGGGTGTTTTTCTAGTCGATGATGGCTCATTCGCAGCGCTCAACAAAGGTTCAACGGATGTCAGGAGCAAGACGCCGATTCAATTCGTCGATGATGATGTTCGCAGTGTGGAGCTCTCGTCGCCTACCGGTGTGGTCAAACTGAAGCAGGCAACGGTCGGCGAGTGGCAGATCGTCGAGCCCTCCGAGCTGGCCGCGTCGACTGTTCTTGTGAGCGATCTCCTGCGGTCGGTGCGTGAGCTGCGAGTGGTTGAGTTCATAGATGAGCCTCAAGCTCAGCCTGAGAAGTATGGTTTGGGTAGCCCGGCAGTTCGGCTCTCGCTCACCATGAAGGAAGGGAGTGTTCCTCAGAGTATTGAGATCGCCTTGTCGGAGGTCGCAGGAGTCGGTGATAAGGCCTCACAGGCATCTAAAGCAGTTTATTTTCAGGTCTCTAACGTCAAGACGATCTTCCGAGCAGCGATCGATTCATTGAGCAAGTTCAACAAGGGAGAGGGGGATTTGCGGGAACGACGCCTGTTTCGACTCAGCGCGGATGATATCGAGAAGGTTCGAGCGACCGGCAAAGGTGTTCCGGAGGTCGAAATCGTTGCTACGAACACTGATTGGAGCGTTAACGGTAAAAGGAGCGATCCAAGTTTCGTCGAGCAGCTCTTGAACGATATCTCTGGGGTTCAGGCGGTTGAGTTTCCGACGCAGAGGGCAGCGGATGCTTTCAGTGAGACGTTCCTGAATCTGGTCATTACCAAGAAGGCCGAGCCCAAGGAGACTATTACGTTTACGGTCGGGAAAGAGGCTACCTCAAAGTCCGGGGCTGCTCGATGGGCTCGAGTAGGAGATGGGGGTGTGCCGGTATTGATATCCGACCTCGAGGCTAAACGGATAGTGCCGCATGAGGAGGCGCTTGTAGAGGCAGCACCCCCGGCGCAGCCGACCCAGGTCGCTATCCCGACACCCTGACGTAACGAGTGGGTCGTTACGTCACCTGTATTCGATAACTGGGAGAAAAGGTTAGCCTCTGTACTCCTCCCTTAAGGAGCGATAATCTCTAACTCTTATCGTTACGGGTAGAGCATGCTGCGAAAGATCTTTATTACCCTCCTAACTCTCGGTGTATCTGTCAGCCTCGTTGCGGCATTGTTCGGGTTGTGGGGATACTTCTATATAACTCGAGATCTTCCCAAGTTGGCTCGAATCGAGGACTACAAGCCTCCCGCTGTGACCCGGGTTCTTGCGCGTGATGGAACCTTGATGGCGGAGTTCTTTTCGGAACGTCGCTACCCGGTAAAGATCGATGAGGTTCCGGATCTCATCCGCAAGGCCTTTCTGGCAGCGGAGGATGCTGCTTTCTATAGACACTCCGGCATCGACCCTGTGAGTATCCTTCGGGCAGTGTTCAAGAACGTGCAAAGCCGTGACACCAAGCAAGGAGCATCGACCATCACGCAGCAGGTAGTAAAGAATCTGCTGCTCTCGTCTGAGAGGAGTTATACTCGAAAGGCTAAAGAAGCAGTTCTTGCATATCGGCTCGAGCGTCGCTTCTCAAAGGATGAAATCTTCGAGATCTATCTCAATCAGATATTTTTCGGTAATTCCGCGTACGGGATTCGTGCGGCTGCTCGGCTGTACTATCACAAAGAACTGCCGGAAGTGACCTTGGCAGAGGCTGCATATCTCGCGGGTTTGCCCAAAGGGCCATCGATTTATTCGCCGATCAAACATCCAAAGGACGCCAAGCAAAGACAGCTTCAAGTATTGAAGCAGATGCTCGAAGCGGGGTTTGTAACTTCAGAGCAGCATCAGGCTGCGTCTAAAGAGGAGGTTACATTTCATCCGGCCTCCCAGCGAAACGTATTCGCCTCTCCGTATTATGTAGGAGAGATTCGCAGGGTATTCGCGGATCAGTTCAAAAACCTCGATCTCGACAGTGATGGTTTGGAGGTAACAACCGCCGTCGATGTCAAAGCGGACAAGATGGCTGCGTCTGCGTTGCGCAAAGGATTACGAGAGGTCGACAAGAGGCGCGGCTGGCGCGGACCTATTCGCAAGAGCTCGGAAGCTGAGTATCACGCGAAGTTCGCAAAAATCCTCTCGCTCTCTCCGCTGGAATTCGAGGAGATCTATCCGGCCTTGGTGCGCTCCGTGTCGCGGGGAACGGTGAAGGTGCTCGTAGGAGACCAGGTATTCAGCGTAGATCTGAATGAGGCGGGGTGGGCCAAGAAACTGTTGACGAGCGATGACACGACGCGTTTCGGTTCCCCCTCGGATATCCTTCATGAAGGAGATCTGATTGAGGTCTCCTTTGTGAAAGCAGAAGGTGCAGCAGCCGATACGCAGCCAACCAAGGTGATACTCAATCAGACCCCCGATATCGAGGGAGCTGTGGTGCTGATTGACCCGTTTTCAGGTGAGGTTCGTTCTATGGCTGGCGGCTATGATTATGGCCAGAGCCAATTCAATCGTGTGACCCAGTCCCTTCGTCAACCGGGATCATCTTTCAAACCGGTCGTTTACTTGGCAGCGCTCGACAAGTTCAAATATACGCCTGCTACGATTGTCTACGACATTCCTCGGACCTTTCGGGTGGGAGATACCGTGTGGACCCCCGCCAATTTCGACGAGAAATTTCTCGGTCCCATCACTCTGAGGTTAGCGTTAGAGAAGTCCAGGAACTTGGTTTCTGCTGATATCGTTTCGAGAATCGGAGTAGATGCAGTTATTCAGTATGCAAGAATGCTTGGGATAGTCAGCCCTCTCGGGCGTAATCTCTCTCTTTCCCTAGGCGCTGGAGAGGTAACGATCCTGGAGATGACCAGAGCCTACGGCGTATTAGCGGCCAAGGGTTTGCTTTTTGATTCCGTGTTCGTCACCAAAATCAAGGATCGGTACGGTAAAGTTCTCTACGACTACGAGCAGGAACGACTCGGTAAAGCCAAGCAGGTGCTCGATGAGAACAGTGCTTTCGTTATGGCAAACATGATGAAGGGGGTTATCGAGAGTGGTACTGGGTATAAAGTCAAGGAGCTCGGACGTCCCGTAGCCGGAAAGACCGGAACCTCTAATGATCAAATGGACGCGTGGTTCATCGGCTATACTCCTACTTGGGTATGCGGCGTATGGGTTGGATTCGATCAGAAGAAGCAGATCGGCCCCAAGGAAACCGGTGGCGTCGTTTCAGCGCCGATATTTCTCAATTTCATGCGTAACTTCCTCGATCACAGGAGCTCCCAGGAGTCGAGTTTGATCGAGAGAGAGGCAAGGGAGGAGGCGGAGAGGCTGGGCATTACATACGAGCCGCCAAAGGTTACAGTGCAGCTCGACTTCAGCGTGCCTGACGGCGTAGAGCCGTTCTGGATTTGGAAGGCAAATGGTGGGCGTGCCCAACCCGGTACAGCCGGGGCGTTTTTAGAGTATTTCGTCAAAGGTACTGAACCTGAGGAGGCGTCCGCTTTATCGAGTGAAGAAGGCGAGGCTACGGCCAGCTCCTATCTTGAGTCGCCCGATTTGTAAAGGAATTTACTTGTGTCGAAGAAACACGAGCCTCATCAGGCGTACAGCCATAAACAAGGGGCACAGAAGACATGGATCTGAGGATAAGCGATGTGCATTCTGCAACTCCCGAGCGGTTGGTTTGCTATCTCGGGTACCGAGAGATCCGCCTGTGTCTCATAGGCCGCTAGTATCGTCCGCTCTTGTGCATTGGAGAATGCTATGAAATGGGTTCATTGCATGACAGCTCTTCTGACCGACGTCAGAAGCGACATTCACCATTATAAAGCACCGAGACCGCGGCGCCGTCTGCAAAGCACTCGTTACTGTAAGTATTATTATCGCACCCACATACTGGGCTATATATTTCGGGGCATACCTGCGAAATCTCAGAGCAGACGCCGCTTCGAGGAGAGCTAAGGGCGCAATCCCCGCTTGCCAGCTTGCAGAAGGTTTCTCCCTTGCAGATTCCAGGATCATCATTTGAGCAGATCTTACCGAGAGACGTAAGAGCTCCACCAGAGCCACCACAGCCTATGACAAAAGATGAGACCGAGATGATTAGCAAACGCAGCAATGATTTCATCACAAATACCCTTCAGTCAAACGCACGCCAAGTCGCGCTCTACTTTCTCACGACGGATAGTTTTCCCCATTTCGCTCACTCCCGACTAGTCTATCTGGACCAACTCTACTCGCCGATTCTTTGCGCGGCCGTCCTCGGTCGCGTTTGAAGCAACCGGTGCCGCAAACGAAGCTCCGAACGGTGTGAGTCGAATGCGAGATCCTTGGTGATTCTTTACAAGATAATCCACTACCGCCTCAGCGCGTCTTTGTGAGAGTTCGCGGTTAAATTCAAACTCACCAACGCTGTCAGTATGACCAGATACTACCAAATTCTTGTCTGGATGAGTTGAAAGAAATCTCCCTACCTCAGCCAGGGTCTCCGTGGATTCAGCTTTGATTGAAGCCTGATTAAAGTCAAAGAGTATCCCGTACAAGACTACCTTGCCCGAGCTGTCGAAGAGGTTCGGCATCTCCTCGGCCTTCACGACGATGAGCCGACTGATAAGAGGCTTAGTTTTTAGAACGTCGATACGGGTAACAACCTCCTGTGGCTTGGCATATTTTGAGCCCCAGACATCCCGAATCTTGGCAAAGAGTCCAGCGACGTATGTTTCAGAGCCATCCTGATTTGATTTTTTCATGGCAAGGAAGCGAAAATCTTTTGAAGCAGGCAGGTGATACTCCATAACGGCGGAGCCTATCTGAGTCCCGTACACCTCCTTCATGAAACGACCGTATCCGTCATCGAGATCGGGAGCGTTTCCCTGGAACACATCTTGAAATCCCTCGGCTCGAAGGTCAGTCTCGTAGCTACGAGCTACTTCTAAGGTTGATGCATCGCCAGGTAGTCGATAGAAGACGGTATCGCGGGAGCCCTCGATGCGCAGCCTGTTCCACTCCTTGATCTTCTGCTTCTCATAATCGAACTCAACTCTCTGCAAGGGAATGATAAATTCGTCGAATTTTTTCGATTCCCCTAAAATGAGTAGAGAACCCTCCATACGTTTAATGCCTGTAGGGTCCTTCAGTCCCACTACGTCTTTTGAAATGATCTCCTGGCTCATTGCTGCGGCAGGAACACCGACCATTGCTGTCACACTCACGAATATAACAATGAAGAGATTGATAAGTTTAGCTCTTGTCATTAGTTGCCCTGGAATAGTGTACCTATAGTTGCCACAAAGAAAGACTCAGAGGCCCTGGCTGCGGCCTGACGCTATTTGTAAGCACTACCTAGTATCGCTGATCGCAAGTGTGGCACGAGTCGGCGCGAGAATTCAATTGAATCTTGAGCCGATAAATGACTGTTGATTCGGGTTTTACCGCGGCTCTTGTTAGGGCCAGAAGGATGATTAATCAGCCCACAAGTGCCCAAACCGTTATCACGACAGGTTGGGGCAGCCTTATGGACTTGATGGGAGCGGGTTCCCCGCGATTAACATCGAGCGTGTAAGAGAGGGAAAAGCCTCGTACCCATTTGACTAGGATCTAATTGAGCTGTACTTGATCTTCATGTGCAGACTTCTCGCCAAAGCCTCCGTCGAACGCGAAACTCCAAGCCTAGAGCTTCTACAAGCTCCTCACTCCCTTAGCCGTCAGGCGAATCAAGCCCGTTTGCCGGAAGGCTATGGTGCCCACGATGACGGCTCAGGGGTAGCATGGTTGCAGCCCGATGGCCTACATCTCGAGAAACGCGGGGCCTCGGAGGCATGGGGCGGATCCTTTCAACGTGTCATTCAGTCCATGCGAACCACCGCTCTCATCGCCCACAATCGGAAGGCGTCTGCGGGGCTCGAAGTGAACGCCCATCTCTCCCATCCCTACAGACTACAATACCAAGGTGAAGAGATCGCGTTCTGTCACAACGGCGGGATCCAAACCTTCATGACAGAGGCCCAGGAGCGGAAGACTACCGATTCATTGGTGTTCTTCGAACACCTGATCGCCCAAATAGGTTCATTGACGATAGCTGATATCAAGGGTTTCCTGATCAGATCCTCAGGCGAGTGGCAATTCTCATCCTTGAATGGGCTCCTCCTGACAAGGGAGAGCATCTTCGCGTGGCGCTGTTATCAGGACGTCCCGAACGCTACCTGGAACCGTGAGAGGTATTGCTCGCTCTACATAAGTGAATCGCCCGAGAGAGTATGCATCGCTTCGGAGCCTATAGACAGCCAGCAAGAATGGGAATCGATTCCAAATCGGACCCTACTGCGTGTAGTGCCTGGGGGCGATTCTGTGCAGGTTGAGAGGGTCTCATTCTAATCGGGCCCCCTGTGAACCCGCGTACAGCTCTGCAAGAACAGCACTAAGCTGGACTTTAGCCCTTTGGCGCGGTGCGAGATCTTCATGCTCCTGCGTTTGACGTGGGTTGAAAGGATCCGTTTCGGAGAAAGAGACCGGTCTGTAGACGACCTGACAAACCAGCTGAGCCAGCGCCCGCGAGGATGGTGCGAATACTTCCGTCACTATTCCCTGGAGGAGCCGAGGGAGGTCTGCAGTTGGCACCGCTCTTGCCCCAACTTCCTCTGGCGGGGAAGAGAGGAAATTTTTACCTGTTTATTATGACTGCGCGATTACTTCTCGGGATGACGGCAACTCCACCGTCGGCACAGGCAGGGAAGTCTCGCGGCTTATTGCAATCTAAGAACGATGGTTGTGATTGCAGCAAACGACCGAACCTAAAGGATCCCTCGACCTTTGGTCAGGAGCTAACCAAACTCATTCAGAACGACACAGAGGCCCAGGCGGCAAATGCCATGAGGCGACAGATCAGTCGGGCCATACGCCGAGCCACGGGACTGAAGGTGGGTGACCAAGTGAGCGAGGAGCAGCTCTTTGCCGGTGTCGCTGGCCACGAAGTGTTACAGACGACGGACCGGCGAACCTATATCGCCTTCAGTGAACGTGTGCGGCAGCTATCTCGCTCACGCGAATCCGGGAGATCTACGGAGGATGCCGTAAAGATAGCCCTCAAGGAGCTCGTTGATCGTCGTGTACTCTCGCAAAGTACAGCTAATACGATTTATTCACGCGCATTTGCAGCGAGCCAGCTCGATGATAACGATTGCGCTCTTTTTGACGGCACTGGAGGGGGACGAGATCATTCCAATGCTACGACTGACTTTAGGAGTGCACTCGTGGCTGGAACGCTCGGTCTTACTCAGACCCAGGGTGGGCAGCTTGAGGTGATGCGCCGTTCGATAAAGGAACGTGGAGTAGGGCATCGCTTTAGCCCGGCAGAGCTGATTCGCACATCACGGTCGAAGTTGGGAGCAGCCTAAGGCTTTTGAGAACAGAGATGTGGAGTTTCCTGACCCGACAATCAAACATATCCCGTTGAAAGAGGCTCATCACTCTGCGCTCGTACAGAACCTTGCTCGCAGCGTAGCCCATGGTACTTAGCTGTTTGATCGCTTTGCGCATCAACCTGAGTGAGTCGCGATGCGTTACCTGCGCACAAGAACCACCAAGGCATCGAGAAAGGGTGATCTCAGGGATCTTTTTGCTCAGCTCCAGGTAGCGCTGAAGTTGCTGAGCTATCCTGGCCATGGTGCGTGCCCTTCCACCTCTCTTTCCATCCTCTCCGGTTGAAAAGGAGACAGGGAGTTTCTGTGCAGCTTCTTTGACTAGGTCGAGGAGATCCTGAGATACCTCTGCGGCCCCGTGAATTGCGTCTGAATTGGGGCGCTCTTCACACAGGTCTTGATTGAACTCGATTAGGCGCCCTTCAATGACGGGGGACTCCCCTGGGGCTAATGACGGGTTTGGGTCTTCGAATTCGACCCCGGTCTTTTGCACTGCTATGCGAACCGATTCGGTCAATCGCACCCTCGTGAAGCTGAACCGGCCCTGCTCATCGGTAATAGCTGTGCCGCATCCTTGCGGGTCAACGCAGTCGACTAGGTACACTAAGACCCCCGAAATCGGGTTACCTGATTCGTCTTTGATAACACCGGAGATGCGCTCCCGTGGATCCATTGGAGTGCTCCTTGGTGCAGCGGTAGTGGTCGCCCTCGGAGTTGTGGATGCGGTCGGAGATCGCACCGGTGTTGCAACAGCGGTGGTCGTCGAAACCGGAGAGCCGGTTGGTGTGAGAGTGCGAGTCGGGGTGACGAGCGAGGTTGGAGTTGATGATGGAGATCCCGTAACTGTTGGTGTAGCCGAGGTTGACGGTGACGGAGTCGATGTGGGAGTTCGTGTGGCGGTGGGGGTATTAGTTGCCGTAGGGCCTGATGTGCTCGTCGGAGAGACTGTTGGTGTGCGTGTCGCTGTAGCAGACGGAGTCGATGTGGGAGTTCTCGAAGGCGTAGGAGTTACTGTCGCACCTGTAGACGAAATTACGATCGTGTCGAAAGCTCCACTTAGAACTGAGCCTCGTATCGTGATGAAGGTTGCTACGTCAGTGGTCAGGCTCACAGAGGCATTTCCGTTCTCATCGGTTGTAGCAGTAGACGCACTCAATGTCCCAGCGGAGGTTGTAAAGTTCACAACGGTACCCGGCACAGGGGTACTTTGGACGTTAGTGACGAGAGCTGTGATCGTAGCGGGATCAATCCCGTCGGGTAGTATCGAGCCCGTATCGGAGGTCAGGGTCACTTCGGTTGGGTTCGATGTATACGAATTGCCGGGATCTATCCCGCCAGGTATGTAGTCGTTATTGAATAAGAAGGAATGGATGAGCTGATTTTGAAAACAGTCACCAGTCGCTCCAGTTAACCCGACGAAGATATCGCTGTCTATAACAGCAGTAGAATCAACAGAGGCGCTCAAAGTGGCGCTCGTTGGACGTGTCGCGGTGTTACTGAGCCGAATCTCGAGTTGATCAGTAGTTCCATCGTAGTCGATCCACGCGTAGTACA
>JBILFA010000038.1:0-26278 GCA_044351795.1 Bdellovibrionota bacterium
ATTATTGAAATTCAATGCGGGAGAGACCATGGTAACAGAGGTGCTGGAGCCGTTTAGATTTATTCCAATATGATTATCGCTGGGTGAGCTTCCCTCTATGAAGCCGTTGTTGAACGTATCGAACTCAATAGCGATTGAAGGAGATACGCCGACATATCCCAAGCCCTCCCCAGTGTCCCCTGCAACGTTGCTCGTTTGTTGGAGGACGAACGCTATGCCATCAGCACCTCCGCATATCGGAGAGTTCATCGAAAACGAGAAGTGCGCACTGAAAGAGCCCTCATCGAGAAGTGTTATTTTTTTCTTCAAATAAGCAGTTCCGTAAATGTCATGGGCGGTTCGAGTCAACCGTAGGTCGTTTCCCACTAGGGTAGCATCACCCCCAAGCTGAAATGCATTAACGTTCCCACCACCGAAATTGCTAAAAGCCGAGGTGATCGGGGTCTGTGACACTCCTAGCCTGCATACAAACAGGTAGAGCAGCAAAGCTGTTATGCATCTACAGGCGCCCATATGTGTCGGTGCTACTGTGTTAGAAGAAAAGAGGCATCGATGAGCACAGCGGCAGTGCTGAGAATACTTCCTTCCCCCAACTATGATGAGAGGCTTGGGGTCATGGATTCGTAAATCACACGGGTCCGAGACCCAAAATAGTAGACGCATTAGGAAGTCACGTGGGTCGTGCGGATCGCGTTTGGGCGGTGTGATGCACACAAGAACGGGGAAGCACAAAGAGAATGGGAGATCAGCGAGGGGGAGAAGTATCAATAACTGGGTGTTATTCTCCCTCGCTGACCTCAATGTCCTCTCTGTTTACGTAAATGCTTGAACCAGCGCTTACTTCTGTTTTGGGAGATAGCAGAAGCCCAGATTTGAGTAGCAGATCGATACCATCCAGGCTGCTTCGGGAGGACACTCCTTGACTTATGTTATAGTAAACGGCTGAGGTGTGCTGAACTTAGTCTGGCGCTGCTTGGAGCCCTGCTTGTATCGAACCCGATACTTCGCGGTGTAATTTCCGCTTTTGAGGCCCCGTAGGGTGAACTTGTTCGCTTTCGTTTTTCTAATGAAATTTTTCCCGTTACCGCTGACCCTTATCTCATATTCGGGCCTCGATCGGGCGCTGGCAGCAGAGACCCCAGCGCTCGTTCGGCTCAGCGACCGCGATGTGCGCCGGAAGATGAATTTCTCCATGAGAATCGTGACGCTCTTCTCGACAACCTCGAGAACAGGGGGTACTGGAACGGTGCGATTGCTCGGCGCTCGCAACGGCTCAACGCCGACCCCGAGCATCTTTGCCGCTGGATCAATCGTTGCGACCGTTGTCCCATCCGTCTGGTTTATCGCGAGTATTCCGCCCTCTCCGTTCGTGTCGAATGAAACGTAGAGCAAACCATTTATATCGTCTACTGCGATACCTGAGCATGTCTTGTTGCTGAAACTTACCAGCGTCAGAGGCGAAGGTTGCGAGAGCTGAGGATTGAGTCGTTGTATGGAGGATGTCTCCCCTCGCTGACAGAGGTACAGCAGCCCAGTTGCCTGACTGAAGGCGATACTCTCGATTGAGGTCCCCACTAGCTCATCGTCCTGGCTGTATATAGACTCCTCTGGAAACTCCGCGTTGATCGACTTTCTGATTCGCTTGATGGCGCTCGTCTGCTGTTGACGAAAAATCTCCGACTGACTCCAGTACATGTATGTACTACCGTCCCACGCCAGATATTTTGGAGTAGCGGTCTGCGAAATCTGGTAAAGCTCCACCGGGTCGTTAAGTCGGCCATCCGGTTGCGGGACGATATTCCAGGAAAAAAGGACAGAGCTACGACTACCTCCTAGAAAAAAAAGGGTCCTGCTTGGTGGATCAAAAGCCAGTCCCGTTTTAGCGTTGACGCTCTCCAGCCTCGAACTAGGCCCACGAGAGTCAACTAGGCCGATGCTCCCATCCTTAGCAACGAAAAGCTGAGGAACGACCGGATCCACCACCAGTGCAGTCATTCCTGCGCCGCTAGCCAATACGCTCTGGTTCAAGCCGGTGCTTGCGCTACGGATGACGCTTTGAGTCTCCCCGTCATCTCGAATGAAGTATACGTTGGACTGCGCCTGTGCAACGGCACTCAATAGCACCCCTGCTCCAAAAACAATCGCCATCAAGCGCCTGCCATTTTGGTGAATCAAACTTATGCATCCTCTGAAAGGTTCGTTTCACAAATTTTAGCATGCGGAGTGCCCGGCACCAAGCTGAGTTCTTTACACTCCACTTAGAATCAAATCGTGTCTGTCTCCCCAACGACCTTTCTGGCACGAGTAACAATATTCAGTGTGCGCAAATCAATCTCGCTGAGGCAGTAAGGTTCTTGTAGTAATTCGACAGGCGGCTCATTCTTAGCAAAGTTTCTATGCCAGATTTCTATTTTGAAATTTGATTCAATCAAAAATTGCCGGAGCATATAAGGGGTAATTTTATTTAAGCCTGAGCTTGTGCGGCCACTCGAGAAAAATATTTGAGGGAATATTTGATTGAATTCATCTTGGAATAGCAAATGTGCCCAGGGATTTGTTCGTTTAAAAAATGGACAATCTGGGCAATTGTCCGGGGTAAGTCGTTTTTCAATTTTCTCATCCCAACCCCAGGGCGCTGTGGTTTTTAGTTTTTCTCTAAATCCGAGAGATTCACGACACTTTGCTTCTAACTCCCAACATCGTGGTCCTTGATAACTACAATTTTGTTGATTATCAAACCTCAAGATAAAATTATCGTGTGCCCCAGAGGGATGGTAGTAGTTATCGTGAGCCATAAACAGGGAGCCATTTGGCTTCAGTGATTCCCAGACGCTGTGCAAGCATTCAGCTAAATTTAGTATATGCTCGGTCACAGAACAGGCTAGGACCGCTCCAAAAAAATGTTGCTTGGCCTTTGTGTTCTGAATATCTGACCTCACATTACGTAAATTACAGTTTCTTAGATCCTCGCTTTTCCATGAATTTTTTTCGTAAAATTGCTCTATAGTCCCGCTGAAATATTTGAGATTGGGGATTTCCGCGAAGTATTCGCTATAAAAATTTTGATCAAGAGAGGGATCGATAATGGTAACACTCCTAGCCCCCTTTTCCAAAAGAATCAAAGAAAGCTGTGCATAGCCACCGCCAAGATCTAGAACGTCTACGTCGACAATGTCATCAATTAGTAAAAAGCTGGCGGATAGCCAATATTCGAATACGCCCTTAACAGTAAGATAGTGTGAATACCAACTATCGTTATTACGTAATTTATCTGTTACCAAAGTTTGCAGAGCCTCGTTTTTGCCGAGTAAATTAAAGAGCCTTGTCTCCAATCTAAACCTTAACCAGGATTGACGATTTAGGCGATAGAGTTGTTTCCGTCCGCTACGAAACAGCTATCTTTTTGTTCGAGTAGATCGCGGGGCTGTACTCTTTGCAGAGATAGTCGTGCGGGATGCCGCAACAGTCCGCGCCCCACTCTCAGCGGTGAAGGAAGTGCTGGAGGCTCTCGGATGTGCTCGTCAGAGTACATGTCCGTTCAGACAACACCGCCATCAGCCTCCTACCGATGAATTGGAAAAAGAAAGCTGTCAGCTAGCGGACGGACACTACACTTTCTAATGTATCAGTAGGAGGTTAACGGTAGTGGCCACGTAAGTCTTACCAGCACTACTGGAGCAGCACGTAGAAGCTTTGCCGTGCTGTTGTTTGTCCACCAGTTACGCTCTCTCCACGAGCTTCAATAGAGACCTGGGTCGTTCCTGTCCCTGAGCCTCCGGCACGGGTTGCGCACGTTTTGACGTCTAGAGTTAAAGTGAGCGTGTTTCCAACAGCTGCCGCTCTGTCTCCCCTTGAGTCACGATACGGAGAACCATTCGCTCCTCGATTAAAGAAGATGCTGTCGCCCTCGCCAAACGGGGTCGTATCCTCGATAAGCTCGCTTGAAACATTCGTGAACAAACCGGCGCACGTCGCCTGAACATCTCCCACCGTAACCCCGTAATTCAGGTTGCCCCAATCGAGATAGCCAGTCTCGTCTGACCGAATAGCGGCCCGCTGTGGACGCCAGAAGGTCATCGTGAGCTGACCACTCGGGGGAAGTACGATAGGGTCGCCTGGCGCTGCCCCAGGCACAGAGCCCGAAGTTGGGCTCACCGAGTTGTAGTCCACTGTGACCTCCCCTGTCCCCGCATTGTACGACTTTAGGGCTGGTGCGGATACGAAGTACGGCGCGACCGTAAACGTCTTGCGTGTTATTTCGCCCGTTGCTGATGTCACAACAGCCTCATATACGTCCCCTGGCCTGAACTGGCCACGACCTACGCGTGGCTGAATCGCGGCGACAACTGCCCCCAACCTGTCGATCTTCTCCATGCGCGGGTATCCCGTTGGGGTGAGTAGCTCCGCCCACGGCTTACGAAAATCATTAGAGCTTTCTGATACGCCAGAGGAGTAGCCAACCGGAGTATTAGGTCTGCAATATGCAAGCGCGTCATCGCAAACGATATATCCACCGGTCGCACGCGCACTCTGGTCCGCTGGGAGTGAGATAAAGGTGGCCAAGGCGAAAAGATTCTCCCCACCGACAGCCGCGTCGATAGCAGCATCGGTAAGACCTCCTCGAACATGGGCGTTGAGAGAGCTGCGAAAGTCCAAGACCATGGTTGTATAGGGAATATCACTGCCTGCTGAATCCGGATCTGAAGGATCCAGGATGAGATCCCCATCATCATCGGCGTCAAATGCGTTCGGGATGCCGTCGCGATCCTCATCAGCCCCAGACACGTTAGCGGCTCCTACCACAAATGCGTTGAGGTTGGCCGTGGAGTTGGTGTTTACAAGCCCAAGCTGACCCGCGCCAAGAGGCTTACCCCGAAGTGCCTTCGTGGTTGCTTTAGCAACAGCGATACCGAGAGCCTTCGAAGTTGCTTTTGCGAGCTGCGCATATCCTGATTGTAAAGCGATCCTGCCGAGGGCAAGTTTCTTCTGTTTGGTGCTCGCTAGTTTACCGGAGAAGGATGTTGCCACCTTAGAGCTACTGCCGCCGAGCACAATGGGACCTGCATAACGCCCTTCAGCATCACTTAGCTGAAGACTCGCTCCTTTCAACCGAGCCTTGGCTAGCTTCTTGAAAGAAAATTTTCCACTTGTAGCCACACTTGAGGACACCGACCTGCCATTCTGCTCAACAAGGTAGACTGTATAGCCACCGCCGCCCGCCAATACCCCATCTAACGTCAGCGATTGAGCCGCAGCATCTGCTGCTCTCCACGCAATCGCAGCAACGAGTAGAGAAAAAAATGTTGTCATGCTTTTCTTTTTGCTCATATCAACGAGTCCCTCGATACTTCGTCTACGCACGCGCCTTAAAAATTGTCTAAAAGGATAGTAAGCTCGATCTATTCTCTGCAAGTAGTTGATTATTGCCAGGCAGTAGAATCCCCCGCGTCGGAGCGCTCTGCTCTGAAGTGCCTGAGTAACTCAAGCAGGGTATGGGTGGCGATGCATAGGGTGGTGATAAAAGCTGGGCTTTTTTGATTAGCCTGGCAAACCAGCGTACACTCCATCGTCCGGGATTAACCGGTTGTATGTACAAGAGAGCGCCTGCAGCGCCAAAACTTTCAATGCAAAAACCTACTCCAATTACTACCTTCGCTGATCTTGGACTGCCCTCTGATCTATGTGAAATCATTAAAAATCTTGGATACGAAGCTCCCACTCCTATCCAAGCCAAAAGTATACCTATTCTATTATCAGGACGGGACCTGATCGGACAGGCTCAGACGGGAACAGGTAAGACAGCGGCATTTGCCCTCCCCCTTATCACGTCAATCAAACCCGGTGTTTCCTCGCCCCAAGTGTTGGTAATGACTCCAACGCGAGAGCTCGCTATTCAGGTAGCGGAGGCGTTTAAGAGCTATGCAAAGCACTTAAGCGGCTTTCAGGTCCTTCCGTTGTACGGTGGTCAAGCTATCGTTCCGCAGCTGCGACAGCTGAATCGCAAACCTCAAGTCATCGTTGGTACGCCTGGTCGCATCATGGATCATCTCCGACGTAAGAGTCTGTCGCTCGAGAACATAAGTTCGATTATTCTCGATGAGGCCGATGAAATGCTGTCCATGGGATTCCTAGAAGATATCCAGTGGATTATCGAGCAATCTCCTGAGACCAGACAAACTGTTCTGTTCTCGGCCACAATGCCAAAGGCGATCAAGTCAGTGGCGGAGCGCTATCTCCGAGATCCCGAACACATAGTGATCGGACAGGTGACATCCGGAGCCTCCCTCATAGATCAGTCGCAGTGGGTAGTCGCAGGACCTCATAAGCTCGATGCGCTGACGCGAATTCTCGAAGTGAGTGAAACCGACGGCATTCTCGTGTTCGTTCGCACGAAAACGGCAACGGTTGAACTCGCAGAGAAGTTGGAGGCGCGCGGATACGCGGCGGCTGCTCTGAGTGGCGACCTGAGTCAGGAACAGCGAGAGCGCACCGTTGCAAAGCTCAAGAAGGGGTCGCTCGATATCTTGGTAGCAACCGACGTCGCTGCCCGAGGCCTGGATGTAGAGCGGATCAACATGGTCATCAATTATGATATCCCGTTTGATGGTGAGACCTATACGCATCGGATTGGTCGTACGGGAAGAGCGGGTCGTTCCGGCACCGCAATCCTGTTTGTGTCACCGCGTGAACGTGGGCTGCTCCGTTCGATCGAGCGCACTATTGGAAAGCAGGTTCCTCTTTTTAAGATGCCGACCCGTGAGGATCTCGCAGCAAGGCGAACCGATAAGTTGCTTGCGAAGATCGAGACCGCTCTCCAGAAGGAAGATCTGCCGAGATACCACGAGGTCATTGACCGCCTTATCGAGAAGAGCGGCGCTGAACCTAAGATGCTCGCGGCTGCGCTGTGCGCTTTGCTCAATGAAGAAACTCCAGTGCTGGTCGATGAGCGTCAGCAGGATATCGCGACTATGCTGGAGGCTCCTCCGCGACAGCGAGAGGGAAGGGGCCGCGACGATCGCCCACATAGAGGACCAGCGCGTGAGTGGGGCGGTGCCAGCGGTAGGCCGCGACGAGGGCGTAGTCCAGGTGCCGGTGGTGGCGGCAGGGGGCCGCGTAAGTGGGGCAATGGTGGTGGTGAAGGCCGCGGAAGCCGGAAGAGAAGTCCACGCGACTAGGTCACTTCAGCTCACAGCCGAAGCCCTACTGAGAATCCTGTGCAATTCCGCTGGCGGATTCGGCGCAGCAGCTTAAGTGTGAGTGCTCATGTCAGGCTTACCTAGCTCCTTCTCGTTTACTTCTGGCGATCACCACAGAGTGGCAAATCCTCGTCA
The DNA here is from genome assembly GCA_044351795.1 of Bdellovibrionota bacterium. Lineage (GTDB taxonomy): Bacteria > Bdellovibrionota_C > UBA2361 > UBA2361 > OMII01 > OMII01. Next base: position 7,332 of record JBILFA010000038.1, read on the forward strand.
GTAACAGATCCCGGGAGCCCCTCGATTGAGCACTCCGGAATATCCGCGAGGGGGTACACATTGCTAGAAACAACGCGTCCGTTCTCGTAGACAATCACGATGCAGTTTGCTTGCGAGCGGTCGAGCTCCGGCGAAGAAACCCCCGGAGGCGCTGGCACCTGTTGAGGAGTCTTGGGGTCAAGAGTAAAGGAGCCGTCGTCGCCTGAAACATCCTGTGCTGTTCCGAGGCCGAGCGATGACAGATCAACACCCGAAACAGGTTTACAGGATGCGTCAACGATCTGCCCTTCGGAGGCCCCGATTCCGCTGACATCATTCTCCCCCGTTCCCGACGATCCTCCCCCGCAACCGATGATGACGAAGGCACTAAGGACGACGACCGCGAGGAATCCTCTGACCTCGCGGCCCCGGCAAGGCCAAGGGAAAGACCTACCCAGGACTGCTATACGGTGATTCGACTTAAAATTACTCGTCATCATATCGTGCGTTCCCCATCATACAAACCCGACCAAACGACCCGAAACTCAATCGGAGCGTCCCTCGCTCCGAGTCCTCAAGTGACCTATCGGTAAGATCCCGATCGTACTGAGACACGTGGTCCCTAACCTTTTTGTGAAAGAGGGAGGCCTCGCGATTGAGCCATGCACGAAGCTCGAGCTCGTATTCGAGGGGAATATTGTCGAAGCTCGTGGTGGTGTGGTGGTGTGGACGTAGACGTTTTGCATACACGTTACCCTCTGCTGTCAGCATCAGCTCATCGATATCTCGAGAAATCAACCGGGCTGTCTTTTCGTCGTCCATAGCCGAAACGAAGCCTGCTTTGAGTGCAGTGACTTGATCCTCATTCACCTTCACGAGGCCCAGGCGTTCTAACTCACACAGGATGGTATGCGGGTGCACATCCGCACTGACGCTTCGTACGAGCTTGGAGAACTCACTCTCCTCACTACCCATAGTCAGAGCGCGAGGCCTTCCGTCGGGTTGGAGGTAGCGAGACTTGGTGTGCCAACATCCAAGAACCTTGATAGCCGGGGCAACAGTGTCCCGTTGAGGAGTGACCCCCTTCAAGAACCTACTCGTATCTTTGCGATGAGCGCCGGTCATGACACTGAGTCGGCTGGCTGTCGCCTGTACCTGTGTCGACGCGAGGCTCTCCATGCCTGCTTCGAGCATGGCCTGTTTCATCGCATCAGTGACCTCCGGCAGTAAGATCCCGTGTCGTACGCAGAAACGAGCCACGGGCAAAAGAAGGATCTCCAGAAATTTCTTCATACTTCAACGAGCTTCCGGTCTATCTCATGAAACTTGACTAAGCACAAATTCCATGACAACATCATAACATGGGAATATTTCCCACGCAAGACCAATGGTGGGTGCGATGGGTTTTTTGGCCAATTATAAGGTAAAAAGTAGGAGGGAACCTGTATGAATCATCTCAAGTTGTGTGCTTACGTCCTGTGCGGAATGAGCCTGGTATATGCTCACGGAGTGGAGGCTCAAACGGGGGACGTGTGTGAACAATTCGCTAATGAGCTCAAAGGACGATTTGGGGAGAGATATCTCGAACTGGATCTGAAGTGTGGTCGAGTCGGACCCTGTTATGGTACTCCGGACCTTACGTATGATTCTTCGGGCGGTGGCGAGGTCGGAACATGCGGACATCTGGAATCACAGGAATGTGACGCCAGCTACAAGACCCTAGCGTATGAGGAAGCCGCCGGGTGGGAAGCTCTGTATGCTCAGTGTCCGGAGCTTCTCACGCCGACTCCAATCGATGGAGTCGTCCCCGACGATACCAAAAACAATGGGCCTCTGTTCACAGCAACAACGAGCGCAGAGCTCCTCAAGAGGGTAAAATCTTTGGAGAAGAAGCTAGTGCGAGCCAAGAAGGAGGCCAAGCGCGGGAAAGCCAGACGCTGTCTAGTCCCTAGGACCCGCTAAAGAGCTTGCTCATTGAGAAAGTCCCGGTATCAGCCAGTGATGCCGGGGCGCTTTCTGGCGGGTATACTTCCGTAAGTTTTATCTTTTTGATATCGAAGTGAGGCGTGCATTAGAAGGGGCTTACGTATGGAGTCATCTCCCACCTTCTCGAATATAGACGGTGAGCTTTTGAATTTTGTCCCCGGCTCTCAGCTCCTGCACTACATCTGCACCACCAACGACCTTGCCGAAAACGGTGTAGAGGCTATCCATATCAGGAGCCTCTCCAAGCGTAATGTAAAATTGGCTGCCGCTCGATCGTCTCTGTGGGTTCAGGGGGCGGCCTTTGCGGCTGGCAGTATCCGGCTTGCGCGACATGCCGAGGGTTCCGAAAGTATGGTGACGGCTGCTAAACTCGGGTGGTAGTGTATACCCTGGTCCGCCAAACCCGGTTCCGAGGGGATCTCCCCCTTGAATAAGGAAGTTGGGTCTGTACACGTGGAAAGTTAATCCACGGTAAAACCCTTTGTCGGCTAGATACTTGAAATTGGCCACATGCCAAGGAGCCTCTTCTGGGAAGAGCTCTAGATATATAGTGCCTCTGGTCGTTTCCAGAACGGCGCTTCTAATCTTGAGGATCTCGCTTCGAGGGGGTAGCTCGAATGGTGGGGTGTTATCGCCCCGGACGGATAGGGGCGAGATTAAAAGAACCAGGATTATTAGTGCAAGCGACAATAATCCTTGCTTCAGTTGAAAGCTCTTCTCCATGGGACGGGGTATTCAAAGCATGGTAAGCATGAGGAGAGACCGTCTGCCCTCCTTGGTAGGAGACCACAATCGGTAAAGAGGCTCAATCCTTTTGACACAAGGTTTGTAGGTGGTATGAGCAGCGCCCTGCGGTTATACTCGTTCGCAGGAATCGTAGAGAGTTAGATAAGGTAATGTCTCGAATAGGTTGGGTCACAAGCATACTCGCAACAAAGATGCTTCGCAGCACGTGGAGGCTCACATGCCTAGGCGTGTGCGGAGCTGGATTTGCGCTCCTGACTACGGGCGGTACGCCCCGCGTATCGCAGGCAGAAGAGCGAGAGTTGGATACCCCGCGCTCGTCAATCGACGCCGTGCTCGTGATCGATGCCTCAGGAAGCATGCTGGTCACCGATCCCTTGAGGCTCAGGTACGAGGGAGCCAAGCTGCTTCTACAATTTCTCGGTAAAGGCGATCGTCTCGGAGTAGTGGCATTTTCCGATACCGCTACAGTCGTTTCCGGACTTCAACCCTTCTCGTCCGAGCCGTCAGATCCGCTCATATCCTCCATTCAGAATGTCAAAACCGATGGGCGCTACACCGATCTCTTGGAAGCCATAAAGGTAGGGAGTAATCTCCTCGAATCCAACCCTCGCGAGGATGCGCAACGGGTCTTAATCCTCCTCTCCGATGGAAAGATGGAGCCCGAGGCGAGTCGCGGCACTGCGATGGGGCGGACCCAGGAGTTGGTCAACGACGTACTGCCGGAGCTCAAGGCAAAAGAGATAAAAATTCATACTCTGGCATTCAGTTCACAAGCCGATCGAGAGCTTCTGGGGGAGATCTCCAACGCCACGGATGGATTGAACTGGTACACCAAGGAGGCCGCGGATCTACAGAAATCCTTTGCCGACCTTTTCCTCGCTGTCAAACGCCCTCAAGTTGTGCAACTTACATCGAAGGGATTTCGTATCGATGATGATGTAGAGGAAGCCACTTTTTACGTGAACCACGAAGAGGGCGCGACCTTGACCCTTGTGACGCCTAAGAATAACGAAATCTCCGCTGCCGAAGCACCGGAGTGGGTAACATGGTTTTCCGGAAAAACATTCGACGTCATAACCCTACGGGAACCTGAGGCCGGTGATTGGCAAATACAAGGTGTCACAACGAGCGATGGCTTTGCCGCTGTTCTAACGAATTTGAAACTCGTTACCGATTGGCCCTCGATTGTTCGAGCGGAGGATAAAGTGCTTGTCCAGGCTCGCCTTTACGAATCGGAGAAGCCGGTGGCGCTGCCTGAAATGAGTGATGTAATAAAGTACGCATTTCAAATCGCGCCCACTGACAAGATATCGGAACCCCTCATTCGCGATCTCTTGAATGACGAGGGGCTGAACGGAGATAGGGTTGCTCGGGATGGTATATTCTCCTCTGTAGTGACGCTCAACGAGCCGGGAGAATATCGCTTGACGCTCGTTGCTCGAGCCCCCACCTTTCAACGCAGCCAACAGATGCCGTTCAGGGTGCGACCTCGTCTGGTCACCCTCAAAATCGTCGACCCGGACGAGGTGGAAGCGCATCATGAGCCGGGTTCAGATCACGGGAAGGAGGAGTCTAAGCAGGAAAGCCCCGCCGAAGGAGATGACAAAAAGAAGATCACCGTACACAAGGGCAGTGGGCAGAGTGTGTTCAAAGTAGAGCTGAGTGCCGAAGTCTCTTCGTTTCGCATGGTGGATGTAAAGCTTATGGCGAAAGCGGGGGATCGAAAGCGTTACGAGCTCCCCCTCCGACGCTCTCCGTCCAATCCGCTCGAATACGAATTTCTCGCAGGAGCTCTGCCTGAGGACGGAAGATATCTGCTTCAGGCTTTCTTAAAGGCAGAAACCAAGAAGCGACAAGAGGTCGAAGCAGAGAGCAAAAAGATCATCTTCGAGCGTTCCTTGCTCAAGAGCGAGCCTGAGGTGCCCGTGAGTGTCGTAATCCGCGACAAAGAGGAAGAGGCTCCCAAGACGCAGGGATTCCCCTTCATTCCAATGGCGATAGTGACCGGAATAAATGCAGTGCTGGCCTTTGCCGGTCTTACTCTTGTCAAGAGGATGGCGCCCAAGCAGATATCGAGCGTGTCACGATACGTTCCGCCACGAGAGCTCAAAGAGACTCTCGCAGCTCTGCAAGAGGCGGCAGCGCGTGTTGAGGTGGATTTTAACGATCCGTTTTTCGACACTATTCAGGAAGATGAGCAAGTGGACGGCCAGCCTTCACCTCGCGCCGAGGAAGCCGCAGTGGCGGAGGGAGCTTAGTCGATATGTCAATGCTCGTTCTACTCGTTGGTATTCTCGAAGCCATCGGCATCGGATTTTATCTCTTCAAAACCTCTAAAAAGCTCAATGCGGGCTCTCAGGCGGTATTTGAGATGCTTTCGGACGAGGTTGGGCAAAAGCGCGGGATTCGCGATTCACTCGTCCAATTCGAAGGCGAGATGGTTGAGCCTACAGAGCTCAAGACGGCGGCCAAGAGTTACCTCATAGCGCGCGAATCGCTCAAAGCCGAGCGCGGCCGTGTTACGATAACTCAAGCAGAATTGGAGACGATCGAAGTGCGATTGCGAGAGCTGGATGAAATTTCTCGCGAACTCGGGGCGAGCATGACTGAAACCAAGGAGGAGCTTAAAATCCTTCAACGGAAAGAGGGCGAGCTATCCACCAAGAACGAGCAGCTCAAAGCTCAGATTGCGGATTCGGTTTCTAAGATGGATGCGATTATGTCTGATATTGAAATATCGGCTCAGATGCAGGAGCACATCACCCGCATGAAGGGTGAGATTGTGAAGGCCGAAGAACAGATCGAAACACTTTTTGGGCAAATCACAGCAGGTAATGAGCAGTACTTCATTCTCAAAATGCGCTACGATGCTCTCGACATTGAGTACGCGCAGTTATACGAGAAATTTTCCGAACAGCAAGGTTGATAGCTCCCAACACTCACAACATGTCCTGCGGGTCTATGTCGAAAATGACGCGCACCTGTTTCGGATAGTCGTGTATCTCTTTTAATTTCTTCATCAGATGTTGCAGCATCGGCGTTGAGTCAGCTTTGAACAGAAGATGATAACGCCACATGTTTCGAACCTTCTCGATTGGAGCTGGAGCCGGTCCGAGCATCACTACACCGAGAGATGCGGCGATAACTTGACCGTGTGAGGCCAGGGTGATGCTGTGGCGTTGAGCCTGGGCACGATCTTCGGCGGAGATAATTATTCGGAGTAGTCTTTGAAATGGGGGATATCGTAGGTCTCGACGTAGTTTGAGCTCAATCTCGGCGAATTGCTCGTAGTCTGCAGCCATGGTCATCTGTAGACTGGTATGGTTTGGTACACGGGTTTGAAGCACCACGAAGCCCTGAAGCTCTCTTCTTCCGGCGCGCCCGGCGACCTGGGTGAGGAGTTGAAACGCACGTTCGGCTGCCCGAAAGTCAGGCATATGCAAGCCCACGTCACAGTCTACCACGCCTACGAAAGTTACGTGGGGAAGATCATGTCCCTTGGCGATCATCTGAGTGCCCACGAGGATGTCGATCTTTTTCTCCCGGACATCACTCAGCACCTGCGTATAGTCCTCGAGTGAAGCCGCGACGTCTCGGTCGAGCTTGGCGATTCGGGCGGAGGGGAGTAGTTGCGATAGCTCCTCATGGACCCTTTCAGTTCCTGCCCCCCGCTGTGCAAAGAGATCCTCTTCTTTTGTAGCCAAAGGGTTGCTCGTGTCTGAAGCGCCGCAGCTGGGACATATGAGGGGCGGAACGGCGGAAAATCCGCAAAAATGACAAAGCAGTGAATTCGGTTTGCGGTGGTAGGTGAGGGTAACGCTACAGTGTGGACATCCGAGTACATGTTCGCATTTGTTGCACTGAAGATAGCTGGCGAAACCTCGCCGGTTGTACAGAACAAATGCTTGCTCCCCTCGAGTGAGAGCTGTTCGCAGTCCCTTGAGGAAGGGTAAAGAGATACTCTTGGATGGCATCTCCCAAGGTTTGATCTTGCTGAGATCGATAAGCTCGAATTTCAAAGCATCCGACTTGAAGAAGCGTCGTGAGAGATTCTGATACGTGTGCTTCGCGATTTTGGCGTTGTGAAAAGTTTCGAGAGAGGGAGTGGCAGATCCGAGGACTACGGGACATTTGGACAGTTTCGCGCGAACAAGGGCAAGGTCTCGGGCTTGATACCGAATGCCTTCTCCTTGTTTGAATGAGGAGTCATGTTCCTCGTCGACAACCACCACACCCAGGTTTTTCAGCGGCGCAAACAGTGCGGAACGCGCTCCGATCACAACCTGTACTTTACCTGTCAGGAGATCGGTCCAATGAGACCAGCGCTCTCGAGGTTTCATGTTGCTGTGGAGAACAGCAACACGTTGCTTCAAACGCGCTTCGAATCTGTCCGTCAGCTGCGGAGTAAGAGCTATTTCGGGTACCATGACGAGCGCTGATTTTCCGAGCTTGAGAGCTTCAATGATTACCTCGAGGTAGACCTCAGTTTTACCGCTTCCCGTTACGCCATGCAGGAGAAATGATCTGTACTCACCGTTTTTTACATACGAACAGATCGCTTCTGCCGCCGACTTTTGTTCGTCCGTTAGGTGTTCCCAGAGCGAGTGCTCGTGCCAATTGACGGATTCTCGGCAGGAGTCTTCTGAAGGCATGCGCTGAAGAATGATACCTTTCTTCAAAAGAGAGGAGATTGTTGCAGAGGACGTGTCACAGGCATCTCTGACCTGTGAGGTGGGTGTCCAGGTATCCTGAGTAGAGAGGTACTCGACTATACGAATCTGAGATGCACCGAGTTTCGGGATCTCGATTTTGGGGGCGATTCGCAGAAGCGGGTCGATGCGTCCGAAGGCAGGGGTTGGAATAGCCAGGTCCAGTATTTGAGAAAGGGGCTCTGAATAATATTTGGACATCCACTCGAAGAACACGAGATGTTCAGCATCAAAGCCGCGAATAGGCTTTGAGTCGGCGAGGACCGATTTTATCCTGATATTGCGTTGCTCCATTTCCCTGAGCGACACCTGCTCCTGAGCGGAGTCTGCCGAGACAACGAAACCCGAGACGCTGCGACGGCCCAAGGGAACCATCACGATGCTACCAACTGCGAGAGAAGGATGCTCAGAGGGATCGAATGAATAGAGGTACTCACCCTCGAGTGGGGGAATAACCACGCTCGCTAGTTTTCTTGAAGATCCTCCGCGGAGAGAGGTCTGCATATTAGCGAAAGAGAGTTGAGACATGTTGACCGCACAACCGGGTTAGTAAGCTGTCATTCTACTGCACCGAGCGTATCTTGATAAAGACGGCCCGATCGCACACCGGCATCGAATATCGGCAATGAGGGAAATTCCACAGAAGTTTAGGACAGAGGCGATCGCGCTCGATCTAATCAATCGCTGTTTTATTTGCATGGTTGGTGCCTGGAGGAGTGTAACGAAACGGCTCTCCTAGCATCTTATTATCTGGGCATTCCTTTTGCAAAACGGAGGGGGGTAAACTCTCTCCGATCATATTACTAGATGGATTGATCATGAGGCTTTCCAAGTTCCTTCGAGCGAGTGATTCGCTGGTGGGGCTCGATATCGGTGTCGGCACTCTCAAGGTCGTAGAGCTGGAGCGGACCGGTGCAAGCACTACGGTGGTGACGCTGGGAGGTACAACGACGCCGGAAGGTGTCTTTGAGGGTAGTCTCGTCACTAATCCGAGGCTGTTAGGACGTGCTATCGCTACTCTCCTCGCGTCATCGCGCGTGCAGGGGAGGACAGCTGCGATAGCAGTACCGGGTTCTAGCACCTTCTCAAAGCGCTTGAGGATGCCGCGAATGCCCTTCCGAAAGCTTTCTGAGGCAATTCGAGCGGAAGCTGTGCATTTTATTCCCGACGATGTTGCGGCGATCAAGCTCGACTTCCACATCCTGGGCCCAGCTGGTGACGATGAAGTCGAAGTGCTTGTAGTGGCTGTACGGGAGGAGGTGGTCGAAGGATTTCTGGCTGCTGCCACCGAAGCTGGAGTTGAAGTCGTGGTGGTTGATGTCGACTGCTTCGCCCTGCAAAATTGTTTTGAAGTATGTGAGCCTAGTGCACATCGTCGAACGGTAGGTCTCATCGATGTGGGCTCCACTGTCTCCAGTATCAACATCTGCCGCGGCGGAAATTCTTTTTTTACGGGTGAGATGTCGATAGGGGTCGGAGCGCTGTTCGATGACCTGTCTCATGCGCTTTCGCTGTCGTGGTCGCAGGCTCGCGAGGTGGCGTGCTCAGAACCGGAAGAGGGGGGAACGGCTCCGACAGCACGCGATATCATCGACGACCGCCTCGAAAGTCTGGCCACTGAGTGTACTAGGCAGTTGAACTTTTACTGGAAGGCGGCAGGTACTGGTGATTCGATTGATCAGCTTGTTCTATCAGGTGGGGGAGCGTGTGTGTATGGACTTGCAGAGAAGGTTCGGAGCAAGACGGGTATTGTAACGGAGATACTCGACCCTTTCAAGGGAGTGACAATGGCCCCTGGAATAACTCCCCGTACTAGTGGGCTCGAACCTCCACTTCTCGGTGTGGCGATGGGGCTCGCTCTCCGTGAATCCGACGATCGTCTGGCTATCGAATACCTCGGCTGAGCGATGATCAAGATAAATCTCCTCGGTGATGCAGCCAAGACGAAGGTTCAAGCGTATAGAGAACTCAAGCTGCTTTTCGCTTCAATAGTGATGCTGGTCGGCGTCAGTGTGCTGGGTCGTCTATGGTTCGCCAAGCAGGCCTCTGAGTTGAAGAAGTGGGTAGAGACCGCCTCCCGCGAGCTCGCATCCATACGTACCCTTGCTCAACATGTTCGAACGCTCGAGAAACAGAGCCGGGAAGAATCCGACCGGTTGCAGCTGCTGGAGGGCCTATTCCAAGCTAAAGAGGGCACGCTTCGAATTCTCGATTCGTTGGTCAACGCCGTACCTGAGCGTGCCTGGCTGACCGAGCTGCGCGAGACAGAGCAGGGCTTGAAGGTGTCGGGAATGGCTCAGGACGGTGAGACTATCTCGAATTTAGCGCGTGAGCTCGAGAAAGCTCCGTCGTTCGCCGGTGTCGCAATCGATGTCGCCAGACAGAGCATGCGTCAGGGGATAAAACTGCAGGAATTCAGCATCCGAGCGCAACGCACTCACGCTAAGCCACCTCTGACTAAGGCCCGGATAGCTGCCCCGAAAGGAAAAGCGAACAAGTAGCACGCAAGGAGAGGCATGCGAGACGGACTAGAGACATGAGCACCTTAGTAGATACATTGATCGACAAACCACGCTCACAAAGGCTATTGGTGGGGGCTGGTGCACTACTCGCTGTCGCTGCGGTGATGTGGCAATACGTAGTTTCACCGCCTCTGAAAGAGTGTGAGTACCTTCGTTCCAACCTAGCGAAAAATGAACGAGAAATACTTTCAGAGCAGCGTGTAGCGTCCGGCCTCGAGAGCGTGCAGGCTTTGGTTTCGGACCTCGAGGCACGTTTACGTGAGGCGCTTTCTCAGCTCACAGACAAATCACAGGTTGATGACCTTCTACAGAATATCTCCACCAGCGCTCAGGAGGCGGGTTTGGATCTCAAGCTCTTTCAGCGAAAGGATGAGGTTCTAGGAAGCTTTCATGCCGAGATCCCTGTTGCAGTATCTGTCTCCGGCAGCTTCCATGATGTAGCGATCTTTTTCGATACAGTGAATCGTCTTCCAGGTCTCGTTACGGTCGACCGCATGTCCTTCTCGAGTCCGAGAGAGGCCGATGATCACGTTGTTTTACAGGTGGATTGCGTGATGACTGCGCATCGTCTTTTGACTCGAGATGAACGTGACCGAATCGTTGATTCTCGAAAAGAATAATTATATCGGAATTGTCTCGGAATTGTCTCCGAATTGCGTCTTGATCTCTGAGGGTCGTGTTCTCAATGCGTTGCACAGAAGTGCATTTAGGTTTGCTCTCGCAAACATCGGTTTTTTCTCGATTTTTCGCGGATCTTTCCGGTTCCTTTGCTCAGCAGTAACCATCTCATTTTCGGAGAGCATGGATCATGGGCCACAGGAGTTGAGCGGCGGCCCAGCAGTGATTCGACCGCTTTCTCGAGAGCTTGGACGTGAGAAGGAGCTATCCGTCCCGGTGCGCGTCCCGACGAAAGCGGCTCTCGCGGGTTTTGTCAACAAATGTGAAGCCCATCGCTGTAGCAGAGACGATGTAATGCGGAAGTAATGCAACCAACGTCGAATTCAGTGGTGAGAGCATCGATGGAGATATTCTCATGAACTTCGCCATGCGTAGTAGACGGGCGGCCCTAGCAAGCCTGTTTTATTTGGTAGCATTTTCTCTTCCAGGGTGCGTCACTACGGATTCCGTCGTCGATACCATGATTGTACCGCCATCTACGGATGCTCCCTCGTCATCTGCCCAGCCATTACAAGAAGCTGACGTGCGAGCTCAGTTACCTCTTGAGCTGACAGACAAATCCGGTACAGGACTAGGCATTTCAGCGACGCGCAGCAGTGGAGTCAATCAGCTCTCTATAGAGACGGGTGTCAGCGATGCTACATTCGAGGTTCAGAAACTTTCGGGACCCGATCGGCTCGTCATTGACATGCCGTCGCAGCGTGTCTTTCCGACCAGCACCATACCTGTGAACGGGCTCGAACTCCTATCCGGTATTCGTATCGGATCTCATCCGGGCAAGAGTCGTATTGTGCTAGACCTTACAGAGGGAGCTGTAGCGTCGCACGAAGCACGCCTCGAGGGCGGGAAGATAATAGTGACGTTGCAAGGCCTCCCCTCTCAGCCTGTCGCGATTGCAGAGCAGGTAGAATCAGCGGAGGTTTTGGCTCAGATGAAGCCGGAGGTAGCCGAGAATGCTCCGCAGGAGGCGACAACGACAGAGCAGGTAGCGGCAGCAGAGCAGGCAACCATAGCTAATGTTCACGTAGAGGAAGCGGCGCAGATAGTAACTGAGGACGCCGAGGCTGCTGCACAAACGGGGCTCACCGCTGAGGCAAGCACGGTAACGACTGACGCTCCCGTTGAGGCTATTGATGCTGCGAGCGCCGAAACTGTAAACAATTCGGTCGAGAAACCATCAGACGAGATTGTTCTTCCCGTGAGTGCACCAGTGGCAGCGCAAAGCGCACAGGTCACCGAAGTAGTGTTCAATCCGGACTCGAATCAGGTCGAGGTCGTCGTCAAGGGTAAGCCGGAATATAGTATCACTCGGACGGCTCCGTCTGAGTATGTGCTCACTCTGAAAGATACGAGCTTACTCGAGGGTGCAGGGGAGCCCGAAGTGGTGCAGACGCAAGCTTCCGGGATCCGTTCGATCCGAACGACTAGCCAAGATGCAGATACGCTCGTGCGCGTTTTTGCTCAACCCACCAGTTATCTCACCGCACATCGTGTCGGTGACAAAGTGGTCATCCAAGAAACAAACGACATGAAGAAGGTGTCGGATGATATGAGAGCTCAGATCGATCCGAAGAAGGCAGCCGAAACCGCTGTCGCTGCTCCGACCGTGGAGCCCAAGTTGGACAAGGCGAGCAACGGAGCCTCGACGAAAACATCAGGAAGCGGAGTTGAAGAGGCAAACGACGGACTAACCGACGTGGACTTCAGCGCTCTACTCGACGACTCTTCCCGCTATTCGGGTCGACTCATATCCCTCGATTTGCAGGACACTGACATCGATAACGCTCTCCGCATCATCGCAGAGGTATCGAACCTCAACATAGTTGCTAGTGATGAGGTTGCCGGCAAGGTGACTTTACGCCTTACTGATGTTCCGTGGGATCAGGCATTAGACGTCATTCTAAAAACTAAGGGCCTCGACAAGGTTCTCGAAGGGAATGTGATGCGAATCGCTCCAGTGGATAAGCTTCGGTCCGAGCGTGAGTCGTTCAAGCAGGCACGCCAAGCCGAGGAGGAGTTGGAGCCCCTAGCCGTGAAGTATCTGCGGGTGAGCTATGCCAAAGCTGCTGAACTCAAATCCTTGGTTGAGACGGTTTTGTCCGAACGCGGATCGGTCGCATACGATGAGCGTTCGAATCAGCTGATTGTCAAGGATGTACGGACGGGTTTGAAGAACGTCATCGAACTGGTCAAGAAGGTCGATCTACGTACGCCCCAGGTGTTGCTCGAAACCCAGATTGTCGAGGCCAAGCGAAATCTGGCGCGTGAGTTGGGTAGCGAGCTTGGTTTCCAGTACATTCAATCGCCATCCACCGGCAACGGGACAGGACTGAACTTTCCTTCTGCTGTGGCTATTGGAGGAAGTGCCGGCCCTGGTCCAATTACGGCTTCATCGTTTCCCGCTGTCGCAGGAGCTTCGGCGGTTAGTATGCTGTTCGATAGCGCTGACGGCACCAAGAGCTTGGAGCTTAGGCTTTCGCAGCTCGAGCAAGAGGGGCGAGTTCGCATCATAAGCCGCCCGGCGGTCGCCACTACGAATAACAAGCCTGCTGAGATAAAGAGCGTCGAGAAGATCCGCATCAAGCTGCCTGCCGGTGGATTATCGGTGGCAACGGGATCTGGAGCTTCCGCCAGTGGAAGCGGTTCGGTTGCTGCACAGACGATCGAGGCGGGTATTACCTTGAACGTAACTCCACAAGCATCACCTGACTACTTCGTGTTGCTCGATATCAAGGCCAACTCGAGCAGCTTCAGCTCTGAGAGGACAACAGAGGGAATTCCCAACGAGATCGCACGAAGCGCCAGTTCCACGGTACTTGTGTCCAGCGGTCAAACCTTTGCACTCGGTGGAATCTACAAGATCGTCGACAACGATGATCTCCAGGGAACCCCATTCTTCAAGGATATCCCGTTTCTCGGGACATTCTTCAGAAGAAGCGTGACCAGAGATTCAGATGAAGAGCTCTTGTTCTTCATCACCCCCCGAATTGTTGAAGGTAGTTTCGATGACGCGAGCATGAAGTCAGCATTGTAGAAAGATCATTCTGGAGAACGAGCTATGAACACACGAACTACTACCACTGGAATGATTGCAACGCTGGCATCTGTAATCCTCATCTGGGGATGCGGAGGTAACGGCGCAGCCAACAACGATCAAGGTGTATCCGTTACGCTCTTGGGGTTTTACTCAGAACTTCCCGATCCCGCAGGTAACATAGGTGGTGGCGGTGGTGGCGGTGGTGGCGGTATCGGCGGGGGCGGAGGATTCGGCAACGGCGCCAACTGTTCCGCTCCGACACAATCAGTTAATCGCATCGTCTTGCGCCTGGGAACTTCCGGAGACGAGCCGGGTGGATCAGGAGATGGATCCACGGTGGGTAATACCGATGCGTCATCAGGAGCGACAATTACCGTCGGAATTCAGAACAATTTAATTGGGCAGTTCTTCCGTGCTGATAGAATGCTGCTGTCGTACTATATTCCAGGATCTACGGTTCAACCCCCAGCTACAAATGTTCCTTTGACACTCTTGGCCGGTCCGGCATCACTAGGAACGGCTGATTCACAGCAGGGCATAGGTGGTGCTGGCGGCAATGGCGGTGCTGGCGGCAATGGCGGCGGTATAGGTGGCGGCAACACCGGTACTCAGAACAATCCACGTAGACCGGCTAATACCAGCTTGCCCCCTTCCTTCGCGAACGTGTGTAACCAAGGATATGGGCAGACCCTTATCATGCCCGCGGCGATTCGTGAGTGGATCAACTTCCACCGCGACGAGCTACCGGAGCCGCCGTATACCATGGAAGCCTACGTTACCGTTGCCGGTCTCTCCTCCTCGGGTAATCGAATCGAGACCAATACTCAGGGTATCGCCGTTGACGTGCTGCCGGAGACGTTTGTCGAGCCGACTGATGCTACGGATGAGAGCGGGGATGGTGCTACGGATGGGGACAGTGGTGATGACACTGGGGCAACCGCTTTCGGCGTAAATGAAGGGGACCAGGATTCGTCTGAAGGAGACGTGAATCAACTGGGGGATGTTTTTGACGGTAACGGCTCGGGAGATGGCCTGTAGAAAAAACGAGAAAGGTTCGCTGCTACGGTCTTCAAGAGGAAGGAAACTATGGACATTCGCAAAAGCTTACGCGTTTCTGCGACGCTGATTATGGCAACCTTTGCAGGCTGCATGGGTGGTAGTGGAAGTACCGATGGAGGATCGGGGGAGAATCCGGGGTATCGTGACGATGTGTTCGTTTCAGATGACACCACCACCGGCTCTCTTCAGATTGAGGTGAAGGAGACCACTATCTCGGTTGGTGAGACCTCGGGATTCATCGTATCCGTCAAAGATTCGGGAGGACGCCCTGTTCAAAACATCAATGTTGCATGCGATTCCGAAAGAGGAGTGGCCATACTCGAGCCGACCACGGGGTATGAGCTTACTGATTCATCCGGATCGATGAGTGGTCGCATAGGCTGCGAAGCTCCAGGGAGCTTTCAGGTGGTGTGTCGCGTCAGCGTAGGTGCGAATCGCAGAAAGTTCGTCGGCATTAAGTGCCAGGGAGATGTGCCCTCCGGGTTCAATGGGTTTCCGGGAGCGGGCGGTGGAGGACTCGGCGGCGGAGTGGCGCAAGACGGAAACAGCGGCGATGCAGCCATTTCCGCCATGGGTTTTGAGGATGATGGGTCCGGCACTCCCGGCTCTCCTTCTAGTAACGCTTCGATCGATATCTTTCAGGAGGCCAATTGCGATGGAGTGGCTTCTACAAATGATCCGGAGAATTTCTTTGATACCTATGTGAACATTCAGGTGGAGAACAACCTTACCGAGGATATTCGGTTCTCCTATCTGACCTACTCGGTGCGAAATGTTGACGGGCAAGGAACACCATTTCAGTCCAAGCAGATCGGGCTGACCAGTAGCAGCAACTCGTCGGTCGGTGGTAACGGCGGCACGACAGGGCTCTTGGTGCCGATCTTCGCTGCGGCTCAGGGCGGGAAGTACGTTGGTGATCCCTCGGGTGTCGGCATTAGAATTACTCAGAGTGGTTTCCGCACAGTCTTCGTGACCCTAGTGGGGCAGACAGCATCGGGCAAACGTATCGAGCTCACGGCTCGTGCTACGGCGTCTTTCGGCAACTACGATCGATGCAGCTAACGAGAGACTGTAACGCAAACTGTGGATGATAGTGGTCAATCCCTAAATAGGCTTTACATAGGAATAAATGCGCTTCAGAAAATCGAGTGGGTAGTGTGGCCCAGCCCTTTAGCGGGGTCATGCAAACAAGAAGGGGGGAATACAAAGAGAGCGGGAGCGCAGCGAGGGTGAGGAGCATAGAAAACCCGGTATTATACCCCTCGCTGACCTCTCTGCCCTCTTCACTTAGGTGCTTGAGCCGGCGTTAACTGGTGGTTAAAGGCCCAATCACTAGCCTCAATCTGAAATACACTTCTATTTCGACCGGGCAGGGAAAAAGGCGCTACTTCGGGTACGTTCACGTTCACGTTTACGAGCACGTGCAGGTGCACGGTCCATACACACTTTCTGTTACAGTCTCGCTAACAAGGCCTCTCTTTGTTCGGATATACCGATTTAATGCTGCTTGTGATTGTAAGCGTTACTAAGACGTCAAACCGCAAAAGCGCGCGGCTTCCCCGAAACGGAATTACTCACGTCAGCCCTTCGCAGGGTGCCTAGAGGTAAGTTGTTGTATTCTCAAAGGTTGAATGAAAAAATCTGTGATTCCGGGGCTTGGCTTTATTTGGTTTTCAAGGCTAGGATAGCCCGCCATGGACATCAACGACATTGAGCATATCATTAAGATCCTCAAGCAGAACGAGGTAAGCGAGTTCGAACTTGAGCAGGATGGGACCCGCCTCAAGCTGACTAGAGGAGTACTTGCCTCTTACGTGACAAACGAGTCTCGTTTAGATGTCGTGCCAGCGGTTCAACACGTGTCAGCGCCTGTTAGTAGCTCCGCAGTGAGCGGCGCTGTTGCCGTCACTGAGGATCTGGGACGTTATGTGAAGGTCGAATCGCCGATTGTCGGCACCTTCTACAGGAAGCCCTCGCCTGATGCGGAGCCCTTCGTCAAGGAAGGAGACTCGATCTCGAAAGGTTCAACACTCTGCATCATCGAAGCCATGAAGCTCATGAACGAGATTGAGTCACCGGCCTCCGGTAAGATCGTCAAGGTTTTCGGGACCGAAGGCCAAGTGGTCGAGTTCGGTGAAGTTCTGTTCTTGATAGATCCAGCGGTCTAGCATCCATGAAATCCCTCCCTTTTCAGAAGATCCTCATCGCCAACAGAGGAGAGATTGCGCTTAGAGTAATTCGCGCATGCCACGAGTTGGGCATCAAAACAGTGGCCGTGCACTCAAAAGCAGACGAGGACGCGCTTCATGTGAAGCTTGCGACTCAGAGCGTTTGTATAGGACCGGCGCTGGCTAAAGAGAGCTACTTGAACATAGCTTCGATTATGTCGGCTGCTGTAGCAACCCGGGCCGATGCTATCCATCCGGGGTACGGATTCTTGAGTGAAAATTCCGCTTTTGCTGAGATCTGCGGTAGTTGCGGTATCACATTCATCGGCCCGTCGGTTCGCAACATGCGCATCATGGGAGATAAGGCTCGCGCTCGCCGTGTCGCCGACAAGGTGGGTGTTCCGACAATACCGGGCGACAGTAAAGGTTTGCTCGATCCCGCAGAGGCTCTGAAGATCGCGGAAAATGCTGGGTTTCCGGTGCTTCTCAAGGCCTGCGCAGGCGGCGGCGGGCGTGGCATGAAGATCGTCAAGGGTGCCGAGGATTTCGTCTCGACATTCTTGATGGCGCAAAGAGAGGTCGAGGCAGCGTTCGGAGATGGCCACCTTCTTGTAGAGAAATACCTGCCTCGTGTACGGCACATCGAGGTTCAGATTGCAGGAGATCAGGCTCACAACGTAATTCATCTTGGTATTCGAGATTGCTCGATTCAGCGCCGTTATCAGAAGGTGCTCGAAGAGTCTCCTTCCATACTGCTGCCGGCGAAATTGCAAGAGCAGATCCAGAACGCTGCGGTCGAACTCGCCTCGTCAGTGGGGTACTCGAGCCTCGGCACGGTAGAATTCTTGGCGGATTTGGAGCAAGAGAAGTTTTACTTCATCGAGATGAATACTCGGCTGCAAGTCGAACATCCGGTCACTGAGATGGTGACCGATACGGATCTGGTCAAGGAGCAGATCCGACTCGCTGCAGGAGAGGAGCTCTCCTGGCGTCAACAGGACATAAAGCAGGTCGGTCATGCTATAGAGGCGCGTATAAATGCGGAAGATCCTCGCACGATGATCCCATCTCCCGGACTCATCAAGAGTTATCACCCCCCTGGAGGTCATGGAATTCGCGTCGATTCGGCCGTGTATGCGGGGTATTCGGTGAAGCCGTATTACGATTCGATGATCTCCAAGCTCATCGTTCGAGACAAGGATCGCGAAAGCTGCATCAAAAAGCTCCTGGTCGCACTCGACGAGTACCTGATCGACGGCATAAGCACGAACATTGAGCTACACCGAAGGATCTTGAATCATCCCGATTTCAGAAACGGTAATTTTTCGACCAAGTTCCTCGATCAAACGCAACTCTTCGGATAGGAGGTTAGGTTGGAGGTCTCGCGCAAGAAGCTTTTGGTAATTCTCTTCTGCCTCGTTTTCGCTTGCAGCGGGTCTGTGGCGCGCGCAGCGGATTCGCTGTCCGGTATTCCGGTCGTCAACGCCCCGGAGACCTCATTCCATTTTGGGAGCGTTGCGCAGGGCGCGAAGGTTGTTCACGAGTTCGATATTCGAAACGAGGGCAGCGCCGATCTCCTCATTCAACGTGTCACCGCATCCTGCGGTTGTACAGCATCGACGGTTTCGTCGCGTACCGTAGCTCCAGGCGCCACAGAGAAGCTCCGTATGGAGTTTGACACCTCTGGGTTTTCGGGCAGTAAGACAAAAACGGTAGAAGTTGTGACAAACGATGCCGAGCGTCCCGAGTTGGTTTTCGCCCTCAAGGGTGTCGTAGAGCCCGGAGTGACAGTAGAACCTACTCGACTCGAGTTCGGAGAGATCGTGCCCAGTAGCTCTCCGGCCGAGAGGCGTAAGCAGTTCGCAGTCCAGGCTGGGTCGCGCTCGGACGTCGCCATTTCATCGGTCAAGAGCTACTCTCGATATATCTCTGTCTCCTCAGTCGGTGACCACTCATACTCGGTAGAACTCTCCCCTGAGATTCCTCGAGGCGAGTTCCGAGACAGAGTCGTCGTTGAGTTCGAGGGGGGCAAGATTCAACCGCTCAATGTGCCCGTGACCGC
>JBILFA010000122.1:0-10548 GCA_044351795.1 Bdellovibrionota bacterium
AGGGAACAACACTCGTTGAGCGTCGGGTCAAGTTGGAGAACAGCACTAAGTACCCTGTAACTTTCAAACTTCTAACCCCCAAAGACTCTGCAGTAACGGCGTCCCTCCTAGAGGTTCAGGCAGGAAAGCGCGGGGTTCTTGTCGTTACGGTTGATCCGACCAAAGTGAAGGGCGATCTTAAGACCTCGTTGGAAATTGAAACGTCACATCCTACCGAATCGAAGCTTTCGCTAAACGTGTTCGGTGTTCAACCACCAAAGTAGGTTATTGACCTAACCTCGGGGATCCTCGGTAATGGGTGGGTGGTGAATTTACGTTATGCTGCTCCAAATATCGCTCTCTTAGTCGGGTTGCTCATGCAGCCTCTGGCAGCACACGCTGAATCGGTGACCTACCTAGGAGAGGTGTTTCCGGTGGATTCTCTCACGCCGGTACAGCCGGATCAGGTCACCGTTTCCGTCGGTGGTTCATCGTTCATGGTTTCGGAGAAGAACCTCGGAAGGCGCGTTGCTCTTGCGTACGCTGAGGATGCTAAGTTGGCCAAGGCACTGCCGTGGTCGAAATACATCGGTTTTGTGGACAAGATTACAGACCCAGGAGATCGCGATCTCCTGAAAGCGTCCGCGAGAACGTTCTTATCGTCGCAGGAGCTTGCTTTTGAAGAACGAGAGCAGCTCGCCGGTGCGCTCAAGCGTGTAGATCCGAAAGGCGAAGCGCTTCTTGGTGCGCTCCAATCGGCCGGAAGTTCGTCGCACGGTGTTCCCGTTTGCATGGCGATTAGAACCTTTGAGGATTCCGCCCGCATTGCGGCGAAGGAGAAGTCTCAAGAGATTTTGCTGCGGCACAACGCCGTATGCTCTGAGTTTTTCCGAAAATCGTCTCGTAAGCACGTTTCTGAGGGCTTGGTCGACGAGGCAGTGCAGGATCTCGATGTAGCTGTATCCGTCTTTACCTTGGGCGCCGAGCTCGATGGATCAATCGTCGCAGCTCGCCACCGATTGACCGAGATGCAGAGCGCTCTCGCTTCCCGTGATTCGTTTATGTATCGAAATGCCTTCCAAGAGGCAGCCAAAGATCCCTTTTTGGCCGGTGTCCTAAAGGAGGGGCGCACGCCTATAGTACAACAAGGAGCAGCGACGTTCCTGAATGAGGGGCTTTCAGGTGGTGCGTTGTCGATCTTGACGCTTGTCGACTTCGAACGGCGATCGGAGTCGACCCACGAGCTGGTCTCGAAGGCTCTCTTAGAGCTTAAGCCGCAGGATCTCGAGGTTTTGAAGCAAGAAAAAGTGCGACGCGTTTTGATTGAATTTGCGCTCAAGGATGATGTCATTAAAGAGCAACTACTCTCCGTGCTCGATTCAGTGATCGGAGAAGATGTTGCAAAGGGAGATCTTTCACTCGCGGGGGCACTCTTCGACGCAGTGCGCGAGATCAGGCCCGATCCCTCTCCACAGAACGATAGGTTTCGATTTGTTTGGGCAGAGCGTCTGCTCAATCAGGGACAGATCACCCAAGCGCAGTCTATGGTAGCTAGTGCGAGCACCTCCACTCCACTGCTTCTACACCTCAATCTTCTCATGAAGAGCGATCCGTTCTTTGCCGCTGTCTCGGGCGCGGCTCTACTCGGATTCGCTGGGCTCCTCGTCTTTAGGCGACGGCGAGCTATGGTTCAGACCCCGCACGAAGAGGCTCGAGAGCGAACTGTTCTCCAGGGCTCAGGAGTGGATGGGGAAGAGGATGAGCAACCGCGAAAAGCCCGCTTCGTGAGGTATTCGTCTGACCTCCGTGGTGGTGGTATTCGAGATGAGTACAAGGACCTGCTGGCAGTGTTCGGGATGCAACCGGGTGTCAAGCTCTCGCACATCAAGAATGCCTACCGTAATGCGGTGAAGAGCTGCCATCCCGACTTACATCGGAATGCATCATCGGCCGAAGCTGATAAGTTCATACACCTCACTCAGACCTATGAGCGTTTACTGCAACTTCACGAGGAGCGAACTGGGGAGCGATAGTTCGACGCCGTACCCCGCCGCTCCTACGTGAGCCGAGCCGTGCTCTTCTTCCCTCGTGACGGTCTTCTGAGAAGCGTGTTTGTCGCTCCATGCGCATGACGCGGGTTCCCACTATGCCGCGCAGTTCGTCGGGAAGCTGACACGCCCTGCTTCCCGCGATCAGTGAGCGTGCAAGAGTCTGGTTGTGCTGATCGGGTGCGATCCGAGCTAGAAAGCGATTCACTAGAGCCTTTCTGAGATAATCTGTGCCCTGAAGGTACTCGTTAGCCAGCAGCATGCCCCACCACGGGTTGCCTTTGGTAATTTGGAACGAAAGTTCTCGAAGGATGAGGGTGTTTACTTGCATGCCTGACTTAGAGCACCTGTCGTGCCGAGCTCTAGATGTTGGTAAACAGTTGATTTTGTTTGGTTGCCTGTTCTAGAGGTGAGTATGTTATCCTCACTGATGGGGAATTATGGGGCACCTATCGATGTTTGGTGCGAGCACCGCTTCTCTAGGCTTCGTCAGAGTCGGGAGGCGCTTTAAAAAGGTGGATAAGGAGACTAGCATTCCGTGACAGATTGGAACCCGCTTAGTATACTGCCCGGGCGGCGATTGGGGCGCGCGAGAAAGTGCGCAAACCCGGCCAGGACCGGAAGGTAGCAACCGTAGTGCATGCATCTGTGATGCGTTGCCGGTCGCCGTATTTTTCACCCCTCTACAAGCGGAAAGGTAGTACGTGTCTTACCTCGTCCTTGCGCGTAAATATCGCCCGTCCGGTTTCAATTCGGTCAGTGGGCAAGAACATGTGACGCGTACGTTGGCAAATGCAATCCAGCGTGACCGTGTCGTGCATGCGTACCTCTTTACCGGCCCTCGAGGAGTCGGCAAAACCTCGGTGGCGCGCATCTTGTCGAAGGCTCTCAACTGTCAGAAGAGCCGAGATTCTGAGCCGTGTCAGGAGTGTTCTAGCTGTAAAGAGATAGCCAGCGGTGTCAGCATGGCAGTGCGCGAGATCGATGGTGCCTCCCACAATAGCGTCGACAACGTGCGGGAATTAATCGATTCCTTTAAAACGCTACCCCCTCCCGGCTACCGGTACAAGGTATACATCATCGACGAGGTGCACATGTTGAGTGTTTCGGCATTCAACGCCCTCTTGAAAAGCCTCGAAGAGCCGCCGCCGAATACGGTATTCATCCTCGCTACTACGGAAGTCCACAAGATACCCGAAACGGTGATATCGCGCTGTCAGCGGCACGATTTTAGGGCGCTGTCAGTCAGCGTGATCGAGTCTCGTCTGCGTGAGGTGAGCAGTCAGGAAGATCTCGATGTGGAGACCGAGGCGCTCCGTCTCGTCGCGCGCCTTGCCGATGGATCGATGCGGGATGCACAAACGCTCCTTGATCGAGTGCAGAGCTTTTGCGCCGGGAAGATCACAGCAGATGATACTAGTCGTGCCCTCGGAACAGTCGAGCAACGTGTGTTGCTCGAGGTAGCGCACGGAATTGTAGCGCGAGATGTCACCAAAATTTTGTCATTGGTGGAGGATCTCTTTTCGACGGGTATAGACCCTTCCAGTCTTCTGAGAGAGTTCGTGAACTTTTGGCGAGAGATCTTCATCGCAAAGCTCGGTGGTGAAGGTCGTGTGCGAGCGCTCGGTGTAAGCGACGATAGAGTCGTTGAATTGTTGCGCCTCGTTTCGCCGCTTGACGCTATCGATATTCAGGACCTGTGGGACATGGCCCGTGAGGGAGCGGATCGGTGTGTGCGGTCAGCTCATCCGCGTTACGGTTTTGAGGCGCTGGTAGTTCGAATGGCTACTCGCCAACCCGTTGCGGAGATCGGTGAAACTATCGGGCGCTTGCTTGGCGCACCATCGGGAGTAAAGCCCCTGCAGGGAGGTGCTCCTTCCGGTACCGCGCAGGGTGCACCGGTCTCTCACGCTGCGGCGCCTAAAACTTCGCCGATAGCGGGGAATAGCCCACCGTTTCCTCGATCAGAAGCAGCAGTTGCGGCAGGTAGCGGCTCTCTCGGCTGGGAGGAGTTTTTGTCCTTCCTGGGCGAAAATGCGGGTCGTGTGTTGTTCGAGAATTTGAAAAGGGTTTCCATTACTCGCCTCGACGTGGGGATTCTGGAGGGAACGGGACCTGAGTTTCCGATCAACAGTATATGTCGAGAGAAAGAGAAGCTTACGCAGCTTTTGAACGGATTTCTGGAGAAGAAAGGGCTATCCAAGCCTCACGGATGGAAGATACAGATCACGAAGGGACAGGGGGCGATTGATGCTACTGTGACAGAGAAGGCGAAAGGGGCGGAGCACGCGGAAGGGCTGGGCTCTCATCCTGCTGTTCAAAGTCTGCAGAAGATCTTTCCGGGAAGTAAGGTAGAGCAGGTGCGTGTAAAGAGTTCGTAACCGCTCACGCAATTTGATGTTGTAACGTTCGGAGATTAGAGATGAAAGGATTCAAGGGCTTTCCTGGCGGCGCCAATATGCAGGGACTGTTGCAGCAGGCGCAAAAGATGCAGAAGGATATGGCGCGCGCCCAAGAGGAGGCGGAGTCTTTCGAATGCGACGGGAGTGCCGGAGGGGGAGCAGTAAAGATTCGAGTTAATGGTAAGTACGAAGTGCTCTCCGTCGAGATTAAGCCGGAGGCGGTCGACCCGTCCGATGTCGAGATGCTTCAAGATGCCATCCGTATCGCTTGCAACGATGCCCTTACAAAGATTAAAGACTACTCGCAGCAGAAGCTCGCTTCCGTTACAGGCGGACTCAGCATTCCAGGTCTTTAAAGTAATCGAAAGTAGGTATGATCGTATTTCCGTCTGCCCTCCAGCGACTCGTCAAGGAGCTCTCCAAGTTGCCTTCAGTAGGCGAGAAGACCGCGATGCGATTGGCCTACCACCTGGTCGCCAACGACCGAGGGCTGGCTCGTTCATTGGGAGAGGCGTTGAAGCAGGCAGCCGATTCGGTGCGCCAGTGTGACAAGTGCTTCTTCTTGAGTGAGGAGCCGCTCTGCTCGGTCTGCAAGAGTACATCGCGCGATGCCTCGCTTCTGTGTGTTGTAGAGAAGCCGGTAGATCTCGTCGCCATCGAGCGAGTCGGGGAATACAAAGGAGTGTACCATGTCCTGCACGGGCTGTGGGCGCCACTACGAGGGCAGGGGCCTGACAGTATGAAGCTCAAGGAGCTCATGGATCGAGTGAGAGCCGAACCTATCAAAGAGGTAATCATCGCTACGAGCGCCACCGTCGAGGGTGATGCCACCGCTCTGTACGTGGGCCGCCTGCTTGCGGAAGCAGGCATAAAGGCCACGCGGCCCGCCCAAGGTATCCCAAAGGGGGGAGAGCTCGAATATGCTGACGATGTAACGCTTTCGAGAGCCTTTGCGGCGCGGAGTACCCTGCAGGTATCCTAACTCCTATTTTTTCTTGGTGGCCGTTATGCCGCCTAGACGGCGAGCTAGTGCCTGCTCCAACTGTCTTGACTTTATCGGCCAGTCAGAGAATTATACGCCCCTGCTGTTCCCCGGTAGCTCAGTTGGTAGAGCAGGTGGCTGTTAACCACCCTGTCGGGGGTTCGAATCCCTCCCGGGGAGCCAGTTTTGAAAAAATCAAAAGTGGTCCCTAATCTTGAACAGCTCACCCTCAGAAAGATTGCTACTTTCGTGCATCTACCGAAATTTTCTATCCTCTCGATGTGGCTCAGGTCCTGAACATAATAGCCGTTGGCATCGGCGGAGCTCTGGGTGCGATCCTGCGGTGGTTGGTGGGAGCAATCCTAGCATCTCACGCCTTTACGCCCCGATTTCCGCTGTCAACGTTTGTGGTAAACATCGTTGGTTGCACTCTGATCGGACTCTTCGTGAGTATTGATGCGCAAGGGACGCCGTCCTCTTACCTGAGGCTGTTCTTCGTGACTGGAATACTGGGGGGCTTCACGACCTTCTCGACATTCGGGCTCGAGGCAGCGACCCTCCTTCGGGAGGAGCACCTGCTCGAGGCGTTTTTGTATGTGCTGCTGAGTGTTGTGCTCGGTGTGTGTGGTGTCTTTGCCGGTATGTGGCTTTCGAGGGGCTAGTGATACTTGGTCAAAAGCCGCTTCAAGATAGCATTCTGCTTCTTGAACTGTTCTAGGTTCCTCTGCATCTCGGACAGGGCGTGGAGCGCTTGCTGTCTATTTTCTTCGGAGACCGAGTTTATCTCGGGAGATGCAGCATCGAGTTCCGCCATCTTCTTTGCGAGTTCATCAAGAGGGGCCAGGAGATCTTCCTCGTCGTGTTTTTCGGGACGGAGGTGCGATATAATAGCGCGACCGTCGGGGCAGCTAATCTCGACCTCGATCAGATCCCGTAGTCTGGTATTCTTATCTGACATGAACTTTGAAGACATGGTTGCGTCCCCTAACTCTTGATGACACATATACGTCCGGTGTCCTCTTGGATAAGCAAGAGTTGTTCTCGCCCCCTGTTCTCCTAACGTGCTGTCAACTGTTCTCGACTTCGGCACAATGTGCCTCTAGAACGGCTCGTGGGGGCGGCTCACGAGGTAATATTTGCCCAAGCTCCGTATCCCCCTTTTTTCCAAGCTGTTGGTTGCGTACAATCAAAGGCACTTATGAGTTCTGAGATACTTGGCCTTATCCCCATCTGGTACGTCGCATTTTTGTTCAGCACGGTGTGTCATGAAGCTGCCCATGCCTTA
Source organism: Bdellovibrionota bacterium (assembly GCA_044351795.1). Lineage (GTDB taxonomy): Bacteria > Bdellovibrionota_C > UBA2361 > UBA2361 > OMII01 > OMII01. Next base: position 6,697 of record JBILFA010000122.1, read on the forward strand.
GTGGCGAAATGGGGCGGGGATCTCACCGCCTATGCGGGTGGGCAAGTAACGCTTGATCCTGTGCCACATGTCAAACGTGAGCCGTTCGGACTGGTAGTGATCCCACTGGTGACATTACTTACGTCGAAAGGTGCCAGTATGTTTGGATGGGGTAGTGCCCCCTTTGATCCCTACTGGCAAATTCGACATCCTCGACGAGCCGCTCTTATGGCTCTTGCCGGTCCCGTAACGAATTATCTCTTGGCGATCCTAGCAGCTGTGTGTATGCACATTGGGTTAGCTCAGGGGGTCTTCCATCTGCCGCAGATCGTTGCAGGAACACAGCTCGTCAGCGCGGTGGGTTCTTCAGGAGTAATGGAGGGACTGGCGAGCTTCCTCAGTATCATGTTCATTCTCAATATACTGCTGGGAACGCTTAACCTCCTTCCCATGCCGCCGCTGGATGGTTATTCCGTATTGGGGCTCTTTTTGCCCGAGGATCTGACGCTCAAGATGATGAGCTTTGCGCGCTCCTCGGGGTTCTCTATCTTTGGAGTTCTCTTGGCGTTCCAATTTTTCCCGTATGTGGCAGGTCCTGTGTTGAGGATAGCCGTGCAGTTGCTCTACATGCCGCTATAGGCGGTGAAAACGAGCAGCCATCTTGTTGCGCAAGCGATATCAAACTGAAAGAGCTTTTTGGACGCGCACCTACTCAACACAATCACGCGTTAGCGTAGTTTTGCCTCCCCTCTCTAAGGCAGTTACGCCCGCGGTCGCGGCTGGCAAACAGCACACACATGCGTACCGCGCTGTCCCACGACGATCCGTTGTATCTCTTTGCCGCATCGATGGCAGGGGGATCCGTCCCGCCCATATACCTTCGGAGAATACATCCCGTCCTGAACGACCCCGTCACCGAAATCAGTTCCCAAGAGAGAAACCGCTTCAGCCAGCGTTTCGCGTATAGACTGATGAAGCGCGAGTATTTTGGGCTTCGGTATCCGGTGAGCCGGGGTGAGGGGATGAATGCGCGCCTTCCATAAGGACTCATCAACGTAGATATTTCCCAAACCGGCGATGAAAGATTGATTGAGAAGTAAGGGCTTAATCATTCCTTTCTTCGAGCGCACCAGCTGCTCGAGATACTCGAAGCTAAAGGCCTCACTCAGGGGCTCGGCGCCCAAGCGTCCGACTACCTCTTCCGGAGACGTGCAGAGATACATGCGACCGAATTTACGAGTGTCGTTGAAGCGGATACTCTTTCCGTTACTGAGGTACAGAATGACCCGATCGTGTTTGTCGATAGGACTAGTGGCGGATACGACATCGAGGCTTCCGCTCATACGGAGGTGAACGAAAAGATAGAGAGGATTATCCTTCATCAGCCTCAGTCCGATGAACTTGCCTCGGCGAAAGAGGTGTTCGATCGAGCAGTCTATAATCTCGCGCTCGAAGAATTCCGGTTCTTTCCGTGCAACACTACGGTGCCACAACACCGTAACCTTGGTAATCCCGACCCCTTCGACACGGTCGCGCAGGTACTGAACTGTTGCCTCAACTTCCGGTAACTCAGGCATAGTAGGCTCATGTATGCATTAACTACAGCACGGAGCTTACCAAGAGGGCTTGAATTTCTACAGGGGCAAGTATTTTTAAGATTTAGGTAGAGACCCGTGGTAACTATTCCTTGTTTCCGATGAAAAACCTTCCGATCAAAGCACTAACTGTCAGCCGGCAGAGCATCTTTCGATCTTCCGAAACGTGACGAATGTCGCAGGCTCGAGTGATAGATCCGCAATTCCGACAATTACCATTCGCCATTTGATCGATCGCTCCGCCCGTAGGAATACTTTGGCGCAGCGCTTCATAATTGCTCGCACCTGCGTTCTTTTGCCGGCGATGTTACGGGCCGCCATCTCAGTTACAATCTCGTCGGATTGCAGAGCAGGAAGAGTCGAGGAGCTATTGATTTTACCTACTCCCCCTATCGTTATCTTCTTTACCTGACCTGACCTGGAGCTAAAGAGATTCGCATTAAAAATATCCGAATATCGGATGCTTACCTCAACAGCTCGTAGCTGTTCCGGAGCTGACGATTGCCCCGACTGTTCGGTTTGTGCAGAGGCCGATCCGGCACTCATCAGGCTGATGGCCATCGTCAAAAAAACTACAAAAGCAGCCCTTTTTCTCATTTGATGATGCTCCCTACTACCGTTATTATTGAAAGGTTATCCGCAGATCTCGAGCTGATGTGACCTTAGTGCACTGTAGTGGCGAAGCCTGCTGCAGTGCGCTGTCCCTAGTCAAAGCAAATTGCATATACAATCAATACTTTACCGTCATAAAGGAAGCGACGATTCGGTTCTCTACCCTGTAGCTTCGTCCTGAGAATGAAGGAGCGGTTACTCGGTCAAAACGACGCATTGTACTGACAGAGTCTCAACCTTTTAGCTCAGTTGCCCGATGATCCCAATGAGGTGGTCGGTGATCGATTCCTCGTACATAGGTACTCGCCATGCGGGTCGTTCATACCGTTCAGGACAATACTTGCATCCTGGAACTGCTCATCTCTGACGACAGCATGAAGCTCTTTGCCCGTGTGCAACCACAGCGTGAACACATACTCGCACGGGTGCAGGATTTTATCGAAAAGATATTGACTGTTACTGCTCAGGAAAGGATTGAGGTCCCCGTCGTTCAAGATATCGTCAAGGAGCTCAAAGCGGGCAAAGGGTGCGAGGAGCGACGAGTCGCCGTCGGACAAGGGCCGGTGGCCGGCAAGGACGGTAAGATCGTGTGGCTCGTCCGGCGCTTTAACCCGGGCAAGAAGGAGAAGGTCGATGGATGGAAGGACAAAGAGCTCGTCGATTTCTTTACCCTCGGACTCTTTGAAAATGTGCAAGCTCAAAGAGAGATAGCGCGCGTATACCGACCTACGCTAGGAACGGATGGTAAGAACATCCTAGGGAATCACATAACAGCGACCCCAGGTAAGCCCGTTGATCTTCGAGTGGAGAAGTCAGTGACGGTCAAGCCGGGCAATGAGGGAGATGGATACGATATTTTGCTCGCCCAGATCGATGGCTATGTCCATGACGAGGGGGGGCTGATAGCCGTGAAGAACGTGCTGACGATACCAGGAGACCTCGATTACGGCATGGGGCATATCGATTTCATCGGTAGCGTGAAGATACTGGGCGACGTCAATAAAGGCTTCCATGTGAAGGCGCGGGGAGATATCGAAATTGGGGGATCGCTTCTTGGGGATAATATAATAAAGAGTAAAGGCTCGGTCACGGTGAAGGGGTTTCATCACGGTGGGCAACAAAGCTCCGTCAACGCTAACGGAGATTACTCTGTTTCAGTCGCGCATGAGGTAAACTCCGAGATCCATGGGACGATACGCATCGGCAGAGAGGCTCGGGACAGCATATTCCGCTCTCTATCGAACGTCTTTGCAGACACAGCTTCTCTGGTTGGCGGAGAGGTGTGGTGCTCCAAGGGCGCAGAGCTGGGAGATGTCGGAAGTGAGGCAGGTGCCGCCACGGTCGTACAGCTTCGCAACGAGCTTGAAGTGACTGAGGAATATCGAGTGCTCAACGATAAAATAAAAAAACACGAGATAGCTCGATCTGCGCTCACGCTGCACATAGGCCCCTATCTCAAGCACCGAGCAAGGATTCAACTACTGAAGGATCCTTTTAAAACCAAAATGCTTCAATTAATCGGGAGATACGACGAAATACACAAAGCACTCGAACAATTTCAAGCCAAGGAGAAGGAGATGCGCACATCCAAACAGGTCGGGGATGATGCCCGAATAAATATAGTCAAAACCGCCCACGCGGGTGTTGAGTTGTGCGCCGGTGATGG
>JBILFA010000052.1:0-23192 GCA_044351795.1 Bdellovibrionota bacterium
CCGAAGGGCGTTCGCTGTCCGCTGGAGCTTTCAACGTATTTCCGAATTAACGCCGCTAAAACAGGTCAATTCGAACGTACTCTCATCATCGCCGACGAAGGTAGCTACGTGAGTTACATGGAGGGGTGTACCGCTCCGATGCGAGACGAGAACCAACTGCACGCAGCCGTGGTTGAGCTCGTGGCTCTCGAGGGTGCTCATATCAAGTACTCGACGATTCAGAACTGGTATCCCGGCAACAAAGAGGGTGAGGGTGGGATCTACAACTTCGTCACCAAACGCGGATTGTGTGCCGGAAATAAGTCCAAGATATCGTGGACGCAGATCGAGACCGGGTCGGCTATTACATGGAAATATCCGAGCTGTATCCTCAAAGGGGACAACTCGATAGGTGAGTTCTACTCGGTGGCGATCACCAACAATCGTCAGCAGGCCGATACCGGCACTAAGATGATCCACATCGGTAAGAACACCAAGAGCACGATCATTTCGAAGGGTATCTCCGCCGGTCAGAGCCAGAACGCGTATCGCGGGTTGGTGAAGATAATGAAGAGCGCCGAGGGAGCGAGGAACTTTTCGCAGTGTGACTCGATGCTGATGGGAAACGAGTGCGGAGCTCATACATTCCCATACATCGAAGTGAAAAACCCCACCGCCACAGTGGAGCACGAGGCGTCGACCTCGAAGATCGGAGAGGATCAGATCTTCTACTGTAATCAGCGTGGCATATCGACCGAGGATGCGGTTTCGATGATTGTGCACGGGTTCTGTAAAGAGGTGTTGGCAGAGCTTCCGATGGAGTTTGCAGTAGAAGCTCGTCGATTGCTCGAAATTAGTCTTGAAGGAAGCGTTGGATAAACGAGGGAAGTATGAGCTTGTTGAAAATTACGGATCTGCACGCGCGCATCGAAGGAGAGGGAAGGGAGATCCTGAAGGGGATTAATCTGGAGATTAATCCGGGTGAAGTACACGCCATCATGGGTGTGAACGGATCCGGGAAGAGTACCCTCGCTAACATTCTCGGTGGGCGTGAAGGGTATGAGGTAACCAAGGGCTCGGTGGAGTTCTGCGGCCAGGACCTTCTCGAGCTCGACCCTGAGGTGCGGGCTCGTGAGGGGCTCTTTATGGCGTTTCAGTATCCGGTCGAGCTACCCGGAGTCCTTACGAGCTACTTCCTGCGTACTGCGCTTAACTCCGTTCGTGAGCATCGCGGGCTCACTCCAATGAGCGTTCGAGAGTTCGCGGCTCTTCTGAAAGAGAAGTCAAAGCTGCTCGAGCTCGGCGATGAGTTGCTCAAGCGTGCCGTCAACGAAGGCTTTTCGGGCGGTGAGAAGAAGCGTAACGAAGTGCTGCAGATGGCGGTGCTCGAGCCTAAGCTTGCTATTCTCGACGAGACTGACTCAGGTCTTGATATCGATGCGTTGCAGACTGTGTCTAACGGCGTTAACCAGCTCCGCTCCAAGGAGAATGGAATGCTGGTAATCACTCACTATCAACGGCTCCTCAACTACATCGTGCCGGATTTCGTCCATGTCATGATCGATGGGCGTATCGTTCGCTCGGGTGGTAAAGAGCTGGCGCTCGAGCTCGAGAGTAAAGGATACAACGTCTTTAGAGATTCCGTTAGCGCATAGGATACACACTCATGACATCGGCAGTTACAGTTTCCACCACCGCGGTCGAATCGCAGGGCTGGGCAGCTTCGGCGGTCGCAGAAGCAAAAGCGCGGCGGGCGTCTTGGCGTTCGACGTCGCTCGCATCTGTTGTGCTCGCGGCGGAGCAAGCTTGGAATAAGGTTCTTTTCCCCACTCCACGCATGGAGAGTTGGAAGTATACGAACCCAGAGAGCGTCGCTAAGGGCAGCTTCATCCTCGCCCCGATACGTTCGGCTACGCAGGTTACGGTGAAAGATCTCGAGCCGTATATGATAGCTGGCCTCGATGCACACCTGTTGGTGTGGGTTGATGGTGCTTTCAACGCAGAGCTTTCGAGCGCTGGTGAGGTGGTGGGTGTCAGCATTTCGCGCATCTCCGAGTCGGCTCAGCTGGTTGATGCGGAATCAGCGGTCGGGTCGTCGAATGCACACAGTGACGACGCGTTTGCAGCGCTCGCTACCGCGCTCATGACCGATGGGATTTCGCTCACTGTAGCTCGTGGTGCATCGGCCGTGAAGCCGATCCACATCGTGCATGTGGCTACCGCGGCGGCACATGGCAGTGTCATGGCTCCTCGTCTCGTAGTTGATGCGGCCGAGACGTCACAGGTGTCGATCATCGAGTCGCACGTTGCTCTAGCCGCTGGGTCGTACCTGTCGTTACCCGTCGCAGAGATTCGCGCTGCTCAAGGGGCGGTTGTCGATTACGTAAAGTTTCAAAACGAGTCACGCGATGCTTTCCACGTCTCTATGACGGCAGTTGATCAAGGTAGGGATGCGACGGTCAGGACGTACATCTTCTCGTTCGGAGGGGCGTTGGTTCGTAACAACGCAACTGTGGCGCTCAATGGAAGCGGTTCAAATGCGGTGCTCAACGGACTTTCAGTTCTGAGTGGTTCTCAGCATGTGGACAACACTACCCTCATTCACCACATCGAGCCTTCGGCTGAGAGCCGGGAGCACTTCAAAGGGATTTATGCCGACGAGAGCAGGGGGGTTTTCTCAGGAACCATTACCGTCGAGAAGATCGCCCAGAAGACGAACGCCTTCCAATCGAATCAAACTTTGCTTTTGTCGCCTACTGCGAGCATCGAAACACGTCCGCAGCTCAAGATCTGGGCAGATGACGTCAAGTGTACTCACGGTGCTACGGTGGGGCAGCTCGATGCAGACGCGTTGTTCTACCTGAGGTCGCGAGGCATAGACCGCGATATCGCGCGCAATTTCCTTATTCACGCCTTCGCGAGCGAGGTTTTGACCTCCGTTGAGAGTGTCGAGGTGCGGGGGTATATCGAGGGCGTACTTTCGGGGGTGTTGGATACCTTGGCTCGCGTTTGAGTGGTAACGCCCTGAACTGGAGCGGTTTTCATCCGGTGCCCGCTCCTGGAACGGCTCCCACGAGGATACGGCAGAGCTAAACGGAATAAGCCGATTTGCTCCAGACCGTGAATTTTGGTAACGTCCGCAGGTTTCTACGTAAAACAGAGCCGCGCGAATGTGGTACACCCGGGTCAAAAAGGCCTACCGTGCCATAGCGTTGTATTGCCAAAAAGGCACCAAAAGGCCCACGAGGGCGCTGAATTTAGATTCTGGAGTGTGTGGGGTTACGGATGAATAACAAGGCCGCCGGAGCATCATCGGGCTCTCTTGTATCTCGGGGTAGTGAATATATCTCCGAGAGCTATGAAGAGCTGAAGAAGGTTCAGACCCCCACTCGCCAAGAGGCCTTCCGACTAACGTTGGTTGTGTTGATGATTATCGTGTTTATCTCTCTATGCCTCTTCCTGATGGACATGACGTTCAACTGGTTGATGGGGAAGATGATTGGATAGGGCGAAGTTGATTTGATGGGACCTGATATGGAAGCAACCACTACTGAACCGAATATGAACTGGTACGTTGTTCAGGCTTACGCTGGATTCGAGATGAAGGCGAAGCAGGCTCTCGAAGAGCGTATCCGCCTCAATAACCTGCTCAACCTCTTCGGCGAGGTGCATGTTCCGCAGGAGACTGTGGTGGAGTTGGTAAAGGGTCAGAAGAAGACCTCGACCCGCAAGTTTTTTCCCGGCTATATTCTCGTTCAGATGGTCATGAATGAGGAGACCTGGCATCTCGTGAAGGAGACTCCTAAGATCTCAGGCTTTGTAGGTGATGCAACTGCGCCTCAGCCGATGAGCGAGGAAGAGGTAAAGCGGATCTTCAGCCAGGTGGAGGAGGGCGCAGCCTCTCCGCGATCCAAGATGAATTTCGAGCAGGGGGATGCCGTTAAGGTCATCGATGGTCCGTTTGCCGAGTTTAACGGCACGATTGAGGAAGTACGACCGGAAAAGGGCAAGGTCAAAGTGTTGATCAGCATCTTCGGCCGTGCTACTCCAGTCGAGCTCGATTTCATGCAGGTGGAGAAAGCTTAGTAGACTGTGAAGTTTACGCGGCTGCTGCGCATAATCTTGTCGTAAGTACCTGATTCAGGACGCTTCTTACTGCGACATGGGCTAAGCAGAGCACTGCTTGTTCAGGGGAAAAGTTTGTTCAGGAGACAGTAGTACAGATGAAAGAGATTAGTACCACAATCAAGTTGCAGGTTACCGGAGCCCAAGCTAATCCAGCTCCTCCTATCGGACCGGTTTTGGGTCAGCACGGCGTCAATATTATGGAGTTCTGTAAGCAGTTCAATGCTCGGACTCAGAAGCAGCAGGGTGAAGTCGTTCCTGTAATCATTACCGTTTACAAGGACCGCTCGTTCACCTTCGAGCTCAAGACGGCTCCGGTTTCTTATCTGATTAAGAAGGCGCTCAAGCTGGACAAAGGGTCCGCTGTTCCAAACAAGGACAAGGTTGGAAAGATAACGAAGGCCCAGGTGGCCGAGATCGCCAAACAAAAGATGTCGGACCTGAACTGCTACGACGAGGAGGCTGCCTTCAAGATCGTCGCAGGAACTGCCCGAAGCATGGGAGTAGATGTTATCTAATTGACCTCCGGATATTGACTTATTTCCGGTTACTTCCTAGGCTACGCGCTCCCTGCTTCAGGCTGTTGAAAAGGGGTTTGCGAGCTGTGTCAAGCCGGTTTGTGGGCCTCGACGAGAGGCGCAGGTCGGTACGACGGGGATAGGTAAGCTCGATAAGAATTTTTAAGTCGCTTGTAGAGTAGTTATGGCCCGCAAGAAAGAAGGAAAAAGGATGCGCGACCAGCGCGCCAAGGTTCAAGCTGAGAAGTTCTACAGCTTGGACGAGGGGTGCCAGTTGGTAGCAAAGACGGCTTCGGCCAAATTCGACGAAACGGTCGAGGTTGCTATCCGGCTCGGTGTTGATCCCAAGAAGGCTGATCAGAATGTGCGTGGATCTATTCCGCTCCCGAACGGCCTTGGAAAGACGATTCGCGTAGCGGTGTTTGCGAAGGGAGAGAAGGCCCAAGAGGCTCAGGCTGCTGGCGCCGACATCGTTGGTGCAGAGGATCTCGCGGAGAAGATTAAGGGTGGTTTCTTCGATTTCGACAACGTCGTCGCGACTCCTGACATGATGGCTCAGGTTGGTAAGGTCGGTAAGCTCCTTGGACCGCGCGGATTGATGCCGTCGCCTAAGGTAGGAACCGTCACATTCGACGTTGCTGAGACAGTGAAGTCACTCAAGTCGGGTCGTGCAGAATATCGGGTCGACAAGGCTGGCGTTGTGCATGCCGCAGTAGGCAAGGCTTCGTTTGGTCCTGAGAAGATTCTGGAGAACGCGCAGGCTCTCTTTCAAGCTATCAACAGGGCCAAGCCCTCGAGTAGCAAGGGCGTGTACCTGCAGTCGGCGTCCCTGTCGTTGACGATGGGACCTGGGGTGGCGATTGATGTAGCACCGCTCAGAGCATAAGGAGTTTGAGAGTTATGGAAAAAGCTGAAAAGCAAGCTGAGCTGGATATTTTGATCGACAGCTTTTCGCGGGCGAAAGTGGCTGTGTGTGCAGACTATCGTGGTTTGACCGTTGCTAAGATGACAGAGCTCCGTAGCGAGCTCCGTCGTGCAGGGTCGGGTGCTCGTGTAGTTCGCAACACTCTGGCTCGTCTCGCGGTAGAGCGCGTTGAGAGCGAGCGGGGAGGAGCTCAGGACGAGGTTGTTAAGTTCCTCAAGACGATAGAGGGTCCGACCTTGGTCGTATACTCTTTCGAGGATCCGCTCAATCCGACCAAGGTGCTTGCGAAGTTCGCCAAAGGGGCGAAAGACAAATTTCGAGTGAAGGGATGTTGGCTGGACGGCGCGTACGTGGATGCCGCAGGTGTTGAGGCTCTGTCAGCCTTGCCGGGACGCGAAGAGACGTTCGCTATGTTGCTCAGCCTCATGCAAGCGCCTGCTACTCGCCTCGTCCGTGTGCTCTCAGAGTCTGGTGCGCAGGTGGCTCGGGTTATTGAGGGACACCGGAAGAAGCTCGAAGAGGGGTCAGCTGCTGCGTAGGGGTAGCTGGGTCTGTTGTTAATTGATTAATTTTTTGTTGTGTCGTTAGGAAAGGAGTAAAGCCATGACTGAAGCGTCTGGAGTTTCGTTCGAAGGCGTTGTTGAGTACATCAAGGGCATGTCCCTCATGGATGCTGCCAAGATGGTTAAGCGTCTCGAGGAGGAGCTTGGCGTGAGCGCTGCTGCTCCGGTAGCTATGGTAGGTGGCGCTGCCCCTGCTGCGGCTGCGGTTGAGGAGAAGACCGAGTTCACCGTAGTGCTCGAGGAAGCCGGTGCCGAGAAGGTGAAGGTGATCAAGGTAGTTCGTGAGATCACCGGACTCGGCCTCAAGGAGGCTAAGGACCTTGTTGACGGTGCTCCAAAGACCGTTAAGGAGGCCGTTGCTAAGGCTGAGGCTGAGGACTTCGTGAAGAAGCTCAAGGAAGCCGGAGCTAAGGCCAGCCTCAAGTAGGTTGCCGCTCAATTCCGTCACGGGTCCGCTTTGCGGTGCCCGTACGTAAAACGGTCAGGTAAGGCAAACGCTTTACCTGGCCGTTGTTTCAGCCTAATATCGGGAATGCGCTCGAAAGGGTTGCATTCCGTTAGGCGTATTGCTAGGTATCTTGCAGGGTTGCAGTGGCCGACTCGGAGTTCGCAACATCGGATGCATACCCAGAGCTCGGGTGGCATTAGTGTTGAAGGGCCGGGAAACTGCGATCGCAAGGTATCGATTGTCGAATCCCGTCAGGTAATGATCCAGAGTTTCTGGCCATTCACATTCAGGGTATAGGCGTAGTCAGCTCACGCGGCCCGTGCCGGCCCATGTGGGCTTTTTGCCTTTATAAGTCACTTACTTATGACATCAAAAATCAAGACCAACCTCCGCCTCCGTAGAAGCTATACTAAGATCGGCGAAATCGCCGAGATACCGAATTTGATCGGTATTCAAAAAAGTTCTTACGAGAGATTCCTCCAATCAACGGTTGACCCCGATAAGCGTGAGGACGTAGGTCTCCAAAAGGTCTTCAAGTCTGTCTTCCCGGTCAGGGACTATAATAACACTGCCTCGCTTGAGTTTGTGTCGTACCAGCTCGGTACCCCTAAATACGACATGGACGAGTGCCGTGATCGTGGCATGACCTGGGCAGCTCCACTGCGCGTCACCATTCAGTTGGTCCTCTGGGACGTTAATCCTGATACCGGTGCCCGCAATTTGAGCGCGCTCAAAGAGGACGTCGTGTACTTCGGTGAGATTCCGCTCATGACGGACCGCGGTACCTTCATGATTAACGGAACGGAGCGAGTCATCGTCAGTCAGCTCCACCGTTCTCCAGGTGTATTTTTCGACCACGACGATGGCAAGAGTCATGTCTCTGGAAAGCTCCTGTACTCGGCTCGAGTTATTCCGTATCGCGGTTCGTGGATTGATTTCGAATTTGATGTCAAAGATATCCTCCATGTGCGCATCGACCGTCGCCGTAAGCTGAATGCTACAGTTTTGTTGCGAGCTCTTGGCATGTCATCGGACGACATCATCGGTTCGTACTACAAGACAGACACCGTCATATTCGGCAAGAGGGGGCTCGTCACCAAGGAGTTCAAGGCTGACCAGCTCGAAGGACAGAAGGCCTTCCGCGAAATCAAAGGCGCGGGCAAGGTTGTTGTCAAGCAGGGAGGCAAGTTCAACAAAGCCGTTATTCGACGTCTCCGTGAAGCAGAGGTTGGAGAAATTGAGATCAGTCCTGAGTCTGTACCGGGAATGGCCGCAGCCGAGACAGTCGTTCAGGCCACCGAGAATGTGGTCAATCCCAAGACCGGAGAGGTCATCGCTGAACAGGGTGAGGTTCTTGTAGGTTGGGAGCTTATCCGTGAGCGTATCGGAGCACCGGTTCTCGACCTTGACGAGAAGGATGCCAAGGAACTGTGCTCTCACTTCCAGGTGATAGTAAATGCTGGCGACGAGCTGACTGCCGATAAGATCAATGCCAAAGGCGAGGTGGTTACCAAGGGTAATATCACCCTCCAACAGGAGCTTGGGCTCGACCGCATTCGGGTGCTGTATCTGGATGATCACCACATCGGAGATGCGCTATGGAAGACCCTCGTTTCTGACAAGATGGCAGGCGACAATAGCTTGTACTCCAGGCTGGCAGGACGCCCAACTATCGATAGCTTGATAGAGATCTACCGACGTCTGCGTCCGGGAGATCCTCCTCGGCCCGAGACCGCTCAGGCGACCTTCAAGAATCTGTTTTTCAATCCTGACCGGTACGACCTGTCGGACATCGGCCGCTACAAGATGAACCACAAGCTGTACATCTCGCAGGGCCGTGAGGCTCCGCCGATGGATCAGGGCGTGCTTTCTCCGGACGACATCAAAGAGGCTGTACGTTACCTTGTCGAGCTTAGGAACTCCACTGACGGACAGCGTTACTCGATCGACGACATCGATCACCTCGGCAACCGCCGCGTTCGCGCAGTAGGTGAGTTGATCGAGAATCAGTACCGCATAGGTCTCGTTCGTATGGAGCGAGCTGTGAAGGAGCGTATGGGTATGCAGGACATCGATACCCTCGTTCCGCAGGACCTCATCAACTACAAGCCGGTTGCGGCTGTAGTAAAGGAGTTCTTCGGTTCCTCACAGCTATCGCAGTTCATGGATCAGACGAACCCGCTCTCCGAGATTACGCATAAGCGCCGTCTTTCGGCTCTTGGACCGGGCGGTCTTACCCGTGACCGTGCAGGATTCGAAGTTCGCGACGTAAATCCGACGCATTACGGACGTATCTGTCCGATTGAGACGCCGGAAGGTCCGAATATCGGTCTTATCGCCTCCTTGGCAGTATATGCGCGAGTGAACGAGTTCGGTTTCGTAGAGACTCCGTATCGCGTCGTGGACAATAATCACCGAGTGTCGGACGACATCGTGTACCTCTCCGCTCTGGAAGAGGAACGTGAGACCATCGCTCCGGCGTCGATATCAATGGACGGCAAGGGCACCATGACGGAGTCCTCGGTTCCTGTTCGTCGAAATGGTGAGTATCTTCTCGTACCTCCGGCCGAGGTTTCGAAGGTCGATGTGAGTCCGAAGCAGATTGTGAGCGTTGCGGCTTCCTTGATCCCGTTCCTCGAGAACGACGATGCGAACCGAGCATTGATGGGATCGAACATGCAGCGCCAGGCCGTTCCGTGTCTCCGGGCCCAGGCTCCGTTAGTCGGAACCGGCATGGAGTACGTAGTGGCCCGTGACTCGGGGGCGACGATCGTCACCAAGCGCGCCGGTCGTGTTGTGTCGGTAGAGTCGGAGCGTATCGTTATCAAGAGCGATACGTTATCGGACGATCCGCTCGATACCGGCGTGGATATTTACAAGCTGGTCAAGTACCGTCGTTCGAACCAAAACACCTGCATTACTCAACGACCGATCGTGTCGGTGGATGAGAAAGTGGCTGCGGGAGAGATAATCGCCGATGGTCCGAGCACGGACATGTCCGAGCTCGCGCTCGGCCAGAACTGTCTCGTGGCATTCATGCCGTGGAACGGCTACAACTTCGAGGATTCGGTTCTCATCAGTGAGAACTTGGTGAAGAATGACGTATTCACCTCGGTCCATATCGAGGAGTTCGAATGTATTGCTCGTGACACTAAGCTCGGAAAGGAGGAGATCACTCGCGACATTCCGAACGTTGGTGAGGAAGCGCTCAAGAACCTCGACGAGTCAGGAATCATTCGCATCGGTGCTGAGGTCAAGCCTGGAGATATTCTTGTTGGTAAGATCACTCCGAAGAGCGAGACGCAGCTCAGCCCTGAAGAGAAGCTGCTCCGAGCGATATTCGGTGAGAAGGCTGGCGAGGTACGCGATAGCAGCTTGAAGCTTCCGCCGGGAGTAGAGGGCACGATTATTTCGGCCCAGGTATTCTCAAGGAAGGGAACTGACAAAGACGAGCGAACGTTGGAGCTCGAGAAGCGTGATATCGCCCGTCTCGAGCAGGACCAGCGAGACGAAATCCACATTCTTCGCGATGCCGCGATGAAGGAGATCTCTTCGTTGCTCACCGGCAAGACCACCACGGCTCGTTTGGTGGACGACAAGCGTACGCAGCTCGTAGCCAAAGATGTGCAGATAACCGCTGAGGTTATCAACTCAGTTCCGTTCGAGTATCTTCGTGATATTCAGATCGGAGACGAGGTCATCCAGGAGCAGATCAACAAAACGGTCGTTCGTACCGGTCAGTTGATCAACAACAAGCGCGCGCACTTGAACGAGAAGATCAAGCGCCTCAAGGAAGGGGACGAGCTCGCACCTGGTATCATCAAGATGGTGAAGGTTTTCATCGCCATCAAGCGAAAGATTCAGGTCGGTGACAAGGTCGCAGGTCGTCACGGTAACAAGGGAGTTCTCTCGCGAGTCCTGCCTCAGGAAGACATGCCGTACCTGGCGGATGGAACGCCGGTCGATATGGTTCTCAACCCGCTCGGCGTACCTTCACGAATGAACGTAGGTCAGATCCTCGAGACTCATCTTGGATGGGCCTCGTACATGCTTGGTCGTCGCATCCGTGATTTGCTCGAGTTGATCGTTGATCCGCTGACGGGAACGAACCGCCTCGAGACTACTCCGCAGAGCAAGAAGGAGGTGACAGATCAGATTCGCCACATCCTGCTCGCAGCATACAAGAGTAGCTCGCATGCCAAGTTCGTGGAGTCGCTCAATGACGGTGATCTGCTCGAGCTTGCTCGTCGGGAGATGACCGGAGTTCGTGTCGCCACGCCGGTATTCGATGCTGCGCGGGAGAGTGAGATTCGCGAGCTTCTCACATTCGCCGGAGTTCCGGAGGATGGAAAGGTTCAGCTGTACGACGGTCGCACCGGAGAGCCCTTCGCTGAGAAGGGAACGGTGGGAGTCATGTACATGCTGAAGCTCGACCACTTGGTCGACGACAAGATCCACGCTCGTTCGATTGGACCATACTCGCTGGTTACCCAGCAGCCGCTTGGTGGTAAGGCCCAATTCGGAGGACAGCGTCTCGGTGAGATGGAGGTGTGGGCGCTCGAGGCATACGGCGCCGCGTACACGCTTCAGGAGTTCCTCACGGTCAAGTCTGACGATGTGGCCGGACGAACCAGGATGTACGAGTCCATCGTCAAGGGCGAGCACGTGCTCGAGCCGGGTCTGCCTGAGTCCTTCAACGTTATGATGAAGGAGCTTCAGTCGCTCTGTCTCGACGTGGAACTTGTCGAGGAGAAAGCAGAGGAGGAGGCTATTGAAGCTCCTACTGCGACTGAGACCGGTAGCGCTGCCATCTAGGATGGCTGTTGGATGGGCGACCGCCCCTCTCTAAGGGAGAGGGGCGAGTCGGCCCTTTGATTTCAAAGGAAGGGATGACACATGGACGATTTATTTAGTTTGTTTGAGCGACCCAAGAATCCGATCAAATTCAATGCTCTCAAGATAGCGCTTGCGAGCCCAGAGAAGATCCGGAGCTGGTCGTTCGGCGAAGTAACCAAGCCGGAAACGATCAACTATCGTACTCTGAAACCGGAAAGGGACGGACTGTTTTGCGCGAAGATTTTCGGACCAGTCAAGGATTACGAATGCATCTGCGGTAAGTATAAGCGTCTCCGCCACCGAGGGGTGGTGTGTGAGAAGTGCGGAGTGGAGGTTATCCAATCCAAGGTACGTCGCGAGCGTATGGGGCACATCGAGCTTGCATGTCCGGTAGCCCACATCTGGTTCCTCAAGAGCTTGCCGAGCCGTATCGGTAACATCCTCGATCTCACGCTTCGTGACCTGGAGAAGGTGCTCTATTTCGAGAGCTACGTAGTTATCGAAGCAGGAAAGACTAATCTCAAAGGCGGAGATCTCCTAAACGAGCGCGAGTATCGTAGCGCTCGAGAGGAGTTCGGTTCAGCTTTTGAGGCAGGCATGGGTGCCGAGGCGATCTTCACGCTTCTTAAGAACATCGATGTCGATGGTCTGTGTGCAGAGCTACGTGAGGAGATGCGAGACGTAACTTCGGAAGCCAAGAAGAAGAAGCTTGCGAAGCGTTTGCGAGTTCTTACGTCGTTCCAACAGAGCACCAACCAGCCTGAGTGGATGATCCTTACAGTTGTTCCGGTCATTCCTCCGGATCTCCGTCCGCTGGTACCACTTGATGGTGGTCGCTTTGCAACCAGCGATCTCAACGACCTCTACCGTCGTGTCATCAATCGTAACAACCGCCTCAAGAGGCTCATCGAACTCAATGCGCCTGACATCATCATCCGCAATGAGAAGCGCATGCTTCAGGAGTCGGTAGATGCGCTCTTCGATAACGGTCGCCGTGGCCGCACGATCACCGGGCCGAACAAGCGCCCACTGAAGTCATTGAGCGACATGCTCAAGGGTAAGGGCGGTCGGTTCCGTCAGAACCTCCTTGGTAAGCGAGTCGATTACTCGGGCCGTTCGGTAATCGTCGTGGGTCCGGAACTTCGTCTGCACCAGTGTGGTTTGCCGAAGAAGATGGCGCTCGAGCTTTTCAAGCCGTTCATTTACAACAAGCTCGAGGAGCGTGGTTATGTCACCACGATCAAGAGCGCCAAAAAGATGGTCGAGAAGGAGAAGCCGGTTGTATGGGATATCCTCGACGAGGTCATCCGCGAGCATCCGGTTCTGCTCAATCGAGCGCCAACGCTACACCGACTCGGTATTCAGGCATTTGAGCCGATTTTGATTGAGGGTAAGGCTATTCAGCTCCACCCGCTCGTATGTACGGCATTCAACGCCGACTTCGACGGTGACCAGATGGCTGTTCACGTTCCGCTCTCGATCGAGGCCCAGGTAGAGTCGCGTGTACTCATGATGTCCACAAACAATATCCTGAGCCCGGCCAATGGAAAGCCGATTATCGTTCCATCGCAGGATATCGTTCTCGGCTTGTACTACATGACTCGAGAGCGTCCATTCGCTCTTGGTGAGGACAAGGCGTACACGGGTAGCGATGAGGTATGGCTCGCATGGCAGTCGGGTGAGACTCACCTGCAAGCCAAGATCCGTTGCCGTGTTGACGGTGAACTTGTAACGACCACGATAGGCCGAGTGCTTCTGTACCATCTCTGCCCGCGCGTGTTGCCGTTTGCGAACTTCAACCGCGTCATGAAGAAGAAGGATATCTCCAACTTGATTGATGAGTGCTTCCGTGTTGCCGGTAACAAAGCAACGGTTCTGCTCGCCGACAAGCTCAAGGATACAGGGTATTATTTCGCGACTATCTCCGGAATCTCGATCGGTATTCAGGACATGGTTATCCCGGATGCCAAGAAGGTACTTCTGGGAGACGCCGACGATAAGGTGGCCGAGATCGACAGCCAGTACCGAGAAGGTTTGGTCACTGCCGGAGAGCGCTACAACAAGGTGATCGACATCTGGTCAGACGTGGGAGACCGCGTAGCAGAGGACATGATGGATACGATCTCCTCGACGGAGTTCAAAAACGAGGCGACCGGTGAGACCAAGCGTGGTCCGTCGTTCAATCCGATCTTCGTCATGGCCGACTCCGGAGCGCGTGGTTCGAGTCAACAGATTCGTCAGCTCGGCGGAATGCGAGGTCTTATGGCTAAGCCGGACGGTTCGATTATCGAACAACCGATTAAGGCTAACCTTCGTGAAGGTCTTACGGTTCTTCAGTACTTCGTATCAACTCACGGTGCCCGCAAAGGTCTTGCAGATACTGCTTTGAAGACAGCGAACTCCGGTTACCTCACTCGTAAACTCGTAGATGTTGCTCAAGACAGCATTGTGGCCGAGGTCGATTGTGGTACTGCAGAGGGACTCGAAATATCCGCTCTGATCGAGGGAGGAGAGGAGATCGAGTCGTTGGCTAACCGTATTCTTGGCCGAGTCGCCGCTGAGGACGTTCGCGATCCGATCACCAATGAGGTGCTCGTGCAGCGTAACCAGCAGATCGATGAAGAGCTGTGCAACAAGATTACGTCTGCCGGGCTCGACACGCTGCTCATCCGCTCTGTGCTCACGTGTGAAGCGGCGCGCGGTGTGTGTGCGCTCTGTTACGGACGCGATCTTGCTCGTGGTCACTTGGTGAACATCGGAGAGGCTGTCGGCGTTATCGCAGCACAGTCGATCGGAGAGCCGGGAACACAGCTCACGATGAGAACCTTCCATATCGGAGGTGCCGCCCTTGGTCGAGCCGAATCAACCTCGCTCGAGGCGCGTTATGCGGGTTCCATCAAGCTCGAAGGCGCTCGTCTGGCGCGTCGTCGTGACGGAACTTTTGTGGTCATGACCCGTAAAGCCGAGATCGTCATTGTCGACAAGGCCGATGGTCGTGAGCGTGAGCGTCATCCGCTCGTCTACGGCTCTCGCCTCCGCGTCGAGGATGGCTCAGAGGTCAAGCCCGGTGCTCTCTTGAGTGAGTGGGATCCGTTTACGATTCCGATATTGAGCGATGTGGCAGGCCGTGTTGAGTGGGTGGATGTCAACGAGTACACGATGGAGGAGCGCACCGATGAGCGCACCGGCTTCGTTGAACGCGAAATAATCCAGGCCAAGGACAGGAGCAGTGATCAGCGTCCACGTATCGTGGTTCACGGTGAGAACGGTGATACGCGCGTTTACAACGTTCCGGTCGGCGTTCGACTCACTGTAGAGCACAACTCTGACATCGATGCGGGTGACGTCATCGCTAAGCGTGAGCGTGCTACCACGAAGACAAAGGATATTACCGGCGGTCTTCCTCGAGTTGTCGAGCTGTTCGAGGCTCGCAAGCCGAAGGATCCTGCCGTCGTGAGTGATGTCGATGGAGTCGTAGACTTCGGAGAGGACTCGCGTGGTAAGCGTAAGATCGTGGTTACACCGGATTACGGTGAGCCGCGTGAATACCTGGTTGCAAAGACCAAGCACATAGCGGTTCAGAAGGGTGACCGGGTCAAGGCTGGTGAGGTTCTCACCGACGGGGCTGTGAACCCGCACGATATCTTGAGAATCGAGGGAGTAAAGGCTCTCGCCGGATATCTCGTGAACGAGGTGCAGGAAATATATCGGCTCCAAGGTGTGCGCATCAACGATAAGCACATCGAGGTGATCGTTCGTCAGATGCTCAAGAGGGTCAAGATCAGCGAGTTCGGAGATAGCTCCTTCCTCGTTGGCGACAACGTCGAGCGCTTCCGTGTTCTGGACGAAAACCAGAGGCTGGTTGCGACAGGTGCGAAGCCCGCGAGCTATGAGCCTTTGCTTTTGGGTATCACCAAGGCAGCGCTCTCGACGGATTCCTTCGTATCGGCGGCAAGCTTCCAGGAGACAACGAAGGTTCTCACCGAAGCAGCGGTGTCCGGTAAGACGGATCACCTGCGCGGGCTCAAAGAGAACGTCATCATGGGTCGCCTCATCCCCGCCGGCTCGGGAGTCTCCGAGTACGCAGCGCGACATGTGCGCGTAGAGGGCGAGGAGCAAGAGGTCAAGAAGTCGCACTCTGACTTCAAGGTTGGGCCGACCTCCTTGGAGAGCCTACAAGGACTCTTCTAGTCCTTTAATGGTCCGAGAAAAAGGCGTTCGCTCCCGATTAGGGGGCGGACGCCTTTTCTTTATTGCAGAGCTACATCAAAGCCCCGGTGTAAGTTTCTCGCGTTTGACTGTCAGCCATAACGTCAGCGCGTATGCCCACGGAACCCAAACATAGTAGTGCTGTGGAAGGTCCAACCAGGCAGAGCAGCTGATAGACACTGCTTGTATACATACCAGCAAAAAGAGGGCTGTAAAGATCCGTACTCGGTCGGATAGGTCGTAGAGAGCACAAACCACTGCCATCTGGCACACCACGAGAACTGACTGGTCAAAAATCCATCCATAATTACTCGTGCCGAGTGAGAAGCATAGGAGGATGGGGGTGATTGTCTTCCAGCAAATCTCTTTTGCACGTCGGTAGAAGTAAAGAGTGGAAAAGGTAAAGCCGGCGAGCGGAATCGTCCACAGCGGCCAGGTGACGAGGGTATTGGTGCGATGCGCCGTAAGAAGGCGGATCCATGTTACGAGTGTAGCCGTCTGCCAGTCGCTAACGTGAACAGCTTGCGCGATTCCTGCAGTTGCAGATCTGCTCGTCAGTGCGTTGACCCAATAGATCAAGCCTGAATGCGATACAGCAGCACAGGCGAGGAGCAGGACGCTGAAACTGCCCAGTGACCCGGCAAGGAAGTGCACTCGTTCTCGGAAGGTCAGTTGCTTCAACCACATGACACCGGGAACGATAAAAAGAAAAAAGAGGTGAGGCTTGAAGGTAAGAGGAAGTAGTGACAAGCCCGCTAAGAAGAACGCCCCCGCGCGTTGATAGTAGAGAAACAGAGCGATGCCGGCGGCAAATAAGACTCCCAGTTGTCCCATCTTGATGGAATTAAGGATCGGGAAAAAGAGCGTCGAGGCGAGAACGCATACGAGAGGACTCGGCACATGCTTGCCGAGTCCTCGCGGGAGAGTCACGCTGATAACAAGAATCAGCCCGATCTGAAGGGCTAGCCAGATCGAGGCAGCTTGACCGAACGGTAGAGAGAGAACCGGAGAGAGTGCTACGAAGGTCCAGGGTGGATTCCAGGAGAGGATAAGGTGCTCCGAATCCCCGGTTAGAGAGGATTGAAGCTGGGTGAGGAGCTGGGGATCGTAGGGGTTGGCGCCCTGCTGCATCAGACGCCATGCAGACCAGTACTGTATGAAGTCGATCGTTCCGGGGCCTCCGGCACTGAGGGGAAATACACGTGTCACCACGAAGAGTAGAGCAATGCATACTGAAAGAACGACGAGGTGACGCCCGGTTGACATGCAGCAAACAATAGCGCGGGGGCCATTATCTTGGAAACCGCTCTTATGACACTACTGTCGAGAAGGCGCGATCAGGATGGAAGTTGAGCTCGATGTGGTGATATCCTGCGCGAAATTTCGGCTTCTTGATAGTTGCTTCATTACTCAGTCACAATAATTCGGTAGATCCGTATGGCTTCAGTTGTGCCCTTTGATAAATACGCTGCGTACTCAGCTGCTGTACAGTCAGCTCATTACGATGCTCGGTTTTTGAGACGCGTCTACCGTGAGCTTCTACAACGTGAGCCGACCGTCATGCGGGAGGATTTCTGCTCGACCTTCGAGCTGTGTTGTGAATGGGCGAAGCTCGACGAGAAAAAGGAGGCGATAGGACTGGATATCGATCCTGAACCGCTCAATTACGGACGTGAGCACTACTTGACGACTCTCGAGGCATCGGCACAGAAGCGAGTTCGGATTCTTCAGAGAGATGTGCTCTCTCCGCGAACTCCGCACGGAGACATCATCTGTGCGCTTAATTTCAGTTACTTTGTATTTCAGGAGCGTAGAACGCTCCTCAGATATTTTAGTCAATGTCGTCGCGCGCTCAAATCTCCTGGATTGTTCGTAGTAGATGTTTTTGGTGGACCTCAGTACGGAGAGCCGTCGGTTGATACAAAGAGACTCCCTGGGCTCGATTACTTTTTCGAGCAGGAGCTTTTTGATCCGATCTCCAACAGCACTCGCTTCCACATCCATTTCAAGCCGCGTGGAAAACGCCCCTATAAAAAGGCTTTTAGCTACGATTGGCGGATGTGGAGCATCCCGGAGATACGGGATCTCATGCTCGACGCCGGGTTCAAAGATGTCGTCGTCTATTGGGAGGGCACCGGGCGAAATGGTCGAGGTAGCGGGAAATTCAATCGACGAGCAAAGGGAGAGTCGTGCAGTATTTGGGTCGCCTACGTGGTGGGTGTGTCCTGAGAAGCATCGGCAGTTGGAGTTGGTGAATCCAGATAGAGCCCCGTGTGGGAGGTAGCTTCGTGGTCAAGCCGCGGAGAGCCCCATACACCGCCGCCAGACGCTTATCTGTCCGAGATGCGCCTGCGGATGCGCAAGGAGTATATAGAGGGCAAAAGCTCCCACCGTTCCAAATCGCTCTTTGCGTGAGGGATTCTCGAGCTCTTTGGACAGCGCGAGCATGTCGAGTTGAGGGAGAATATCTAAGATAGTACGAGTGTTTTTCAGGAACTGCTCAGCAACCTCCGACAACTTCGGATAGATCTCGCCT
Source organism: Bdellovibrionota bacterium (assembly GCA_044351795.1). Lineage (GTDB taxonomy): Bacteria > Bdellovibrionota_C > UBA2361 > UBA2361 > OMII01 > OMII01. The sequence continues at coordinate 18,140 of JBILFA010000052.1, forward strand.
TTCGTGTCATCGAGGCAAGGAGAGCCTATTTGAAACAGCGCAGGATAGTGCTCGGGAGTTTGAATGTCGTTTCGGGGGAGTCCGATTAGTTCGGCCAAGAGGCTCGGATACAGAGAGAGGTGGCCAAAAATGAACACGGGGTGGTTAGTCTCGATAAGAGTACCGGCCACTACCGGCTTGCGCGCTGCAAGCTCTTCGGGGATTCCGACAAGCAGCTTCTCTGCATACGCGATCGCTAGTCGCGCTCCGGGTAAAAGGTTCGAGAGAAGGGTTTCTTTGGTATCCATGGATTACTCCGCTTTAGGGGTACGTTCGAGCCGTAAGCATACGGTTATCGTGTCCGTGTGCATAGCCTCTGAATCCCTTTGAAGTGACGAGCAGGGCGGAGTTTACCTCCTTTCTCTCAGTTGGTATCTGCTTGAGGAGTGAGGTAACGGTGGCACCACAAACGGTGAGTATGCTACTCCTTGACGGCATGAGATTCGCTACGTTCTCCGTTCTCTTCGTTCTGATGCATTTTGTAACTCCTTTTCAGGGGTGGTGTGAGCATTATTCTCTGGAGAGCGAGATTGATTCCGTGGTTGGAGCCATTCGTTCCGTGCGTGCGCGAGAGGATGAAACCTTGGTCGATATCGCGCGCGAATTCGACCTCGGATACGATCAGATCGTAAAAGCGAATCCCAAGGTGAATCGATGGCTGCCCGGCGAAGGAACAGAGGTGATTATTCCCCACAGCTATATCTTGCCGAGCGCGGCGCGCCGGGGTGTGGTGCTCAACATCGCTGAGCTGCGGCTGTATTACTATCCTTCTGCCGGGAAGAGCGGTCCTCGAGAGGTTATTACCTCTCCCGTAAGCATCGGTAGGATGGATTGGAAAACGCCCCTGGGCGAGACCAAGGTGGTCAAGAAGGAACGAGATCCGGCTTGGCGGGCTCCTCGGTCGATTCGTGAAGAGCATGCGCGCGATGGCGATCCCTTGCCGGAGGTCATCCCTGGCGGTGCTCCAGACAATCCTTTGGGGAGATTCGCGTTGCGCCTTGGAATTCCGTCGTACCTCATTCACGGTGTCGACGAACGAAAAGCCTTTGGTATCGGGATGCGTGTTACTCACGGATGCATACGGATGTATCCCGAAGATATTGAACCTCTCTTTGACCTCGTACCTGTGGGCACACCGGTTCTCATCATCGATCAACCGATAAAGGTGGGGCGCAAAGGCGACCGAGTTTTCCTCTCGGTGTATCAGCCACTCGATGACGGTGAGGATGACGATGCGCCTGCGCCTGCTCGAGTGGCGGTGAATGACGTGCTGGAGTACCTGCGCAAACAGGTGGGCTCGGAGATATCTTTGAGTGCCGAAGAGATATTCCAAATTACCGAACAAGGAGATGGAATGCCGCGCGAGATCGCGCGTGTATTCAGTGCAGACGAACGGGATCGAAGGGTATCCGGAGATTTCTCAACCGCGACTTCTCGAGAGGGGCGTTCCCTCAACGAGGAGTACGACGAAGCTATGTCTCGCTACCTCGATCAGGCCGGACCCGGTACTTCGCGAGAACCTCGGGAGATCGACAAACGGGAACCTCGAACGCCTGACTCGTCTGAAGATGACGATTATATTCGGCGTTACCTCGAAGAACGGTACTGATCGAATATTTCGATTGGGTAGAGGAAGCCGGCTCGGCGCGTTCCGCAAATCTTCACACGCCGAGCCTCTTGTTCCTCTCGTACGAGAGGCGGGCAGTTACTTGTACATCGCGCGCTTGAAGCCGCGATTGAGCATCTCCTCTGAGCGAGCTGATCGAGCATCTGCCTCTTGGGCAAGACGTCGAGCTTCGCGGGCTGTTGCTAACGCCTCATCTGCCTTTCGATTGGCGTCGGCCGCGGCATCCAGAGCCTCGTTCTTGGCGATTCGAACGTCTGATGTCGTTGCACATCCGACCGAGGTACAAACGAGCAATGAAACAACGAGTAGCTTGAAGCTCTTCATATCGGATTCTCCTTCTCAAAATTATCCCTGACTCCGTTTTGGCTTCCTACGCAGTTCCGAGCGAACCTCGTGATGGCTAGCGGTGTAGGGTCCAGTCTATAGTTGAGTATATAGTTCGCCTGCCAGGGGCTACATGAAGCGAACTCATCAAGAGTCCTACCTCGATTTTACGAAGTGCACAACGTGTGCAGGTTTCGAGGGCGATGAGAGAGTAGGGCCCGAGAGAAGCGAATATGGTATGGAGTAATGGAGTAGCGCCGCTATGTAATCTCGACTCTCATGCCACGTCGGAGGATCTTGAAAAGGCGCCGTATCTGGTCATTGTCGACGGCGATGCAGCCGGCGGTCCAGTTGGCGATGCGATGGATTTCGATGGAGCCGCTACCCACCCCGTGAATTCCGATCAAGCCACCGAGACGAGTATCCTGTGGCGGTAGCTCTCCTCGGTCTAGTGCGGATACGATGCGCTCGTAGGTGTGTCGATCAATCACTCCCTCGTGGTATCCACGTTCAGCATCGGTGCGGGATGGATAGGTGAGGCCAATGAAGTGAACGAATCTGCTGTGCGGCTGAAGCCACCCCACGGTGTAGGTGCCGCGTGGAGTTACATCGTCTCCGACATGACGCTTCTCTTTCACCCCAGCCGCGCCGACGGCGATATTCTCAAAGACGGCGGGCGCGCTGCCGTTGACGAACACCGTCAGACGATCAGTACGACTGTCGATTAACACCCAGTCTTCATCCGCTTTATTGACTGAGGCTTGAGCAGAAGGAGGCGGAGAGTCGGTCGGGGCCGGCAGGGTCGGCCCTAAGCATCCGACGAGAGTAAGGAAGAGGAGAGCCGTGATTGCGAGGCTGCATTTCATAGGTGTGTGCCTGGTGCAGTGCTGTGTGCTGTGTGCCTGGTGCAGTGCACTTCTAAAACCAACAGATTAAACCAGGGCCGAGGGACTACCGCAACTTCTCGTGAAAGTTGCCGAATACTCTTCATGCCAAGAACGAGACGGGTTTATCAAAAGAGATCTTTGTACGAGGTGGTATCGCGTGCCCGACAGGGATTGCCGTTACCGCCCACGGAGACGACCAACGAGATCCTGGCAGGAATCTATGGGCGGGCACAGAGAGATCAGAAGGTAACCTTGTGCAACTTCGTGGAGATGAATAATCACAACCACGTTCTCGCGATACCCAAGACGCCCAAGACGTTTCCTGAGTTTTACGGAGAGCTCAAGAAGGGAGTTACCGATTCGGTGAAGTCGCTCTTGGGACTGTCTCATCTCACCTTGTGGGAAGACCGCTCCTCGGTCGCGGTCGTCCCGAAGCTCGAGGATGCTATTGGGCGCCTCGTATATATCTTCTGTAATCCAACGAAAGCGGGGCTCGTAGACTCAATCGACGAGTTCCCTGGTTTGAGTTCGTGGCACGCTTTCAAGACTTGCGAGCCTTCTGTGCGTGCAACTGTTTCTATTTCAGTACGGAGTTACCACAAGGCCGCGATCCCTCGGCTTCCCGATGGTGACACGTTAACCGAAGAGGAAGATAAGAGGCTCCTTGCTCAATTGCGGAGTTCAGATGAGGTGTTCGAACACGACCTCGTCATAAAGCCTTTGGCGTGGCTGGAGTTGTTTGGCATTACGGATCCGAAAAAAGTCCAAGCAGTGAGAGCGAGGGTGATTAGGCTGGTCTATCAACAGGAAGCAAAATACCGAAAAGAGCGCACTCGTCCCGTTATGGGAGCGCAGCGTCTCAGGAGCCAACAGTACTTCAAGCAGCACACCCCAGCGAAGAGGGATCGCAAGGTCTTTGTGATCAGCAGTGATCCCGAGATACGAAAACGGATCATCGCTTTCGTCCGGCACATAAGTCAGAAGTGTCGCGTGTGCTACGAGCGCATGAAGCAAGGACTTCCCGTCAGGTGGCCCAAGGGGATCTTCATTCCGTGGCTCCCTCCGAAGGAGTTCTGTTCGCTTTCACCGTGAACCTCCAGCTTCGACACGCTTTCTCATCCGAAGGGGGCTCCGTGTAAAGTGATACAGGATCGCTGACGTGTTCGTCCGTCTAGATGGCACGTCGATTCGCGAGGTGGTCGATGTCTTTAAGGGCTCTGCACCGGGCCGCAGATGTCTTTTCTCATGTGGTGGTTATGTGGTGGGTGTGTAGACGCTCTAGATCCAGATTCTTCGCAATGAGGGTCATTCCCATCCCTATCAAGACGCATGGTTTGTTGTCGGTATCAGTAATCATCAGAGCTTATCCAAAGTGCAGTGCACCAGCGAGACGGCCTCTTAAACGCACATCGACAGGTAGGAACCAAGTGAACCATCAGAAGTGGGGTGCGCTAGTGAGAGCGAGCCGCGTGTGAGTTGTCGGTATTAGTCACTATCCAAAGTGCAGTGTACCAGTGAGACGGGCAGTGTACCAGTGAGACGGACCAGTGAGACGACGCACTAGCGCCGCAGGCGCTACCTGGAACTGTAGCAGTAGGAGACGAGATTAATGTTCTCGTCTCGACGTTGATTCTTCAGAGAGAGATTTTTAGCGGTCACTCGAAGAGCGCTATTTGAAGTTCACTCGAGAAGCAATAACTCTCGTGATGGTAGTGCTGCTCAGCGTTTTCCCCTGGCTATCGCTCTCAGTCGCCCCCGCGCAGAGTAACCACCCGAAGTGCCGTGCACGAAGCGGATGGGCCATTTAATTAGGCACCCAGACCCGTCGACATTGACCGCTATTACAACCAATAAAGTTCCAGCGACCCCCTGGACTGGTTGGAGCGCCGAACATGTCTGGGTTGCCCGGCCCGGATATATCCGCCCCTCCCGTGCTACGCGATCCTGAGTACGGTGCAGTGATCCCTTTATCTGGAAGCATTTCCACCGCAGGCACTTTAAGGTCGTATCGGTCAGGAGATCGGACCTGAAGCAGATCACGAAAAGGAGACGGTCCTTTGATTTCCATAGCGGGCTTAACAGTAAGCTTATCCACTTGAGAAAAAGAGTTCTGTCCCTTCCCAGTTTCGAACCAGTTACTCCCGTTGCTAAAGGCCCTACCGCCACCCGCGGTTTC
>JBILFA010000145.1:0-7951 GCA_044351795.1 Bdellovibrionota bacterium
CCTCCTTTCAGACCACACGGACACGTAACTCCGCACTCTGGTTCGTCAATAATCCCGAGCTCGAGGAAGCGATCCTAGGCTACGCGGCTCGTTACGTCACTCGCCATGAGGCAAAGATCTACGCCCTTGCTATAGAGAAATAGGAGGGAGCTATCGCTCCGCGCGCTCACTGAGAGAAATAGTGGGGGGGAAGTCGGGACTCCATTAATTCTAAAATCCGATCCTTCTCTTAGGCGGCACCTGCGTCGTTTCGCTCATGAGCTGTCGGATTGCGTCGAAAACGACCTTGAACTGCGAATCATACCTTTGCTCAAGATGATTTAAGCGGTTGGCTAACTCGGAATTCGAGACGACAAGCTGTCGAAGTTTTACAAATGCCCGTATGACCTCGATATTAATCTCCGCAGCGCGCTCGCTTCGCAGCACACTTGAGAGCATCGCAACGCCATGTTCGGTGAATGCGTATGGAGCTGTTCGCCGTCCTCCTCGCCCTTTTGAGGTCACAATTTGTGACCTCAAAGCTGCAAACTCCTGAAAGGATAGCTGAAACATGAAATCCGGGGGAAATCGTTTGGCATTTCGTTGAACAGCCTGGACCAGAGCCTTGGTCTCAACTTGATAGAGCTCTGCGAGATCCTGGTCCAGCATGACCCGTTCCTCTCGGATAATGTAAATGAGTGATTCAACTCGATTGGTCACGGCAGCGTCTCCAAATAGTTGAGATATCGGGAGTTCGCCTCAAATGTTTCGCGATAGGCTAACAAAGGTATCAAGCGGAGGCGGGAACGCCCCGCTCATAGCAACGTTAACCGCCAAATTAGAATGCAATGGATCAGCACAAGATTCATCTACCGAAATAGTTAGGGTTTGGTTGGCTCCGCCCCCTTCTGCGCGCGCTCCCTGAGAGAAATAGTGGGGGCTGACGTTGAATTCCCCAAAGGCACTTACAAACCACCCCTCTTCACCGTCGCGCTTTGCGGTGGGATTTCATAACCCCACAGGACAGGTGTATCTAACATAGCGCGGCAGTCAGTCTTAACCCGGCAGAATGCGATCATATCGCAATAAAAAGCCTGTAATCGAGCACCAGCTCTTCCCTGCTTCAAACAAATGAAGCGTAAATGCGCTCCTTTTTGAGCTATCGCTCCGCGCGCTCGCTGAGAGAAATAGTTGGGAATAGTTGGGCGGAAGATCGGGCACGTTGCTTTGGAACTTGAGCGCTAGGTACAAAAAATTTCTTAAAGGGACACGAGCGGAACGCGGCTAGAGAGCGCGAGCGTTATGCCGCATGGGAGACACCACGGCGAAGTATCCGCCTGGGTTGTCTCTCCATCGATGCCGAGATGACTCAGACCTAGACCGAATGGGCCTGCTCTTTTAGCACCGATAAGAGGTACTGACCGTACGAGCTTTTCTTGACCCCATCAGCCAATCGCTCGAGCTGCGCCGCATTGATGTAGCCCATGCTGAACGCTATCTCCTCAATACAGGCAACCATCAAGCCCTGCCTCTCCTGGAGAGTTTCGATAAAGTTACACGCATGCAGGAGGGACTCGTGGGTTCCGGTATCGAGCCATGCCATACCGCGACCCATAATCTGCACATTGAGCTCTCCTTTGGTGAGATACACCATGTTCAGATCGGTGATCTCGAGCTCCCCACGCGGTGAAGGCTTCAAGTTGTGCGCAATCTCAACCACTTGGTTGTCGTAAAAATAGAGTCCTGTAACCGCATATGATGATTTCGGATCAGAGGGTTTCTCTACCAAGTTGGTAGCCCTTCCTCGATCATCGAATTCAACTACACCGTACCGTTCGGGATCACGAACACGGTAGCCAAAGACCGTCGCACCATTCTCCTGCGCGGCTGCATCTCGCAGTAGATCCGGAAAACCGTGGCCGAAAAAGATGTTGTCTCCCAAAGCAAGTGCGACACGATCATCTCCGATAAAGTCGCGCCCTATTATGAATGCTTGGGCCAGTCCGTCCGGGCTTGGCTGTTCGGCATAATAGAAAGAAACTCCCCATTTGGAGCCGTCTCCGAGCAGCCGTTCGAACGCCGGTCTGTCATGCGGGGTAGAGATGATAAGAATTTCTCGAATACCCGCCAAGAGAAGGCTCGAGAGCGGATAGTAGATCATCGGCTTATCGTAAATTGGAAGCAGCTGCTTGCTTACGGCCAAAGTGACTGGATGAAGGCGAGTGCCCGATCCACCGGCGAGAATTATTCCTTTCATACGCGAACCTTCCCGTTACTGTATACCTACGCAATCCGTGGGCCCCACCATTCTGGTATCACGATAGTGCCACTGCACATTCGTCGGCGGGCGGCGAGTACGGGTGAAAATATCGCCTGACGCGCTCCACTGCAATCGAACAGGTGATCTTTTCTCCCGTGGACCGGTATAAATCCTTTTTAGCGCCCAATGAAGGGCGATTTGGCCTCAGTCTCCCTTTTCGACAGGAGATCTTTATGGTCCTATCGGAGCATGCGAACTGTGTGGGCTACGATAGTTCAGGTAGTGCTGTTTATCTCGGCCTCTCGTGCGGTGGCGGCACCTCTCAATCTACCTCAGTTGGTCAAGAACGGCTCTGTTCGAGTTGAAACTAGTACGGGAAAGGTGCTGATCACGCATCGGGACGAGGAGCTTTTCATCCCGGCCTCGACGATGAAAGTGGCGACAGCCTTTTGTGCCTTGGAGAGTCTTGGAAGGGAATTTCATTTTACGACGGAGTTCTTCGATGGAGCTAACGGCGTCCTATTTGTGAAAGGCTCCGGAGATCCGTCGCTCGTTTCAGAGGAGCTGCACGCTATTGCTCAGCAACTCGCCGCTCGTATCAGCCGAGTGGACAGGATCGTCATCGACACGTCGTACTTCGCACACGACATAGCGCTCGATGGTTACAGCCGGTCACTGAACCCTTACGACGCTCGAAACGCCGCTTTTGTCGGCAATTTTAGCAGTGCATACATCACTCGTCGGCACGACGGGAGTATCGTGAGCGCCGAACCTCAAACTCCCCTCACTGCACGTGCGTACAAGGCGGGGCAACGGCTCTCAAAAGGAAAAACGGAGAGAATAAACCTTGGCTCGACGTGGCGCATCGGCGCTGAGTACGGAGGCGAGCTGCTGGCCGCCTTTCTTCGCCAGGCTGGCGTTGCAGGAGCAATGAAGATCGAGGTCGGCACGGCTCCCTCCGGCGCAACGAGCCTCCTTCGGTACCGCTCCTCACAGAACTTAGCTGAGATCGTGCGCGGCATGCTCAAGTATTCAACAAACTTCACAGCCAACCAGATCTTCCTCGTTCTCGGAGCCCAAAAATACGGCGCCCCTGCTAACGCCGAGAAGGCGCAGAGAGCTCTCACCCTCTGCTTGGAAGCCCGGGCGGCGTGGCACACATTCCATGTCGAAGAAGGCGCGGGGCTGTCGAGACGTAATCAGGTCAGCGCGCGCCTCATGAACCAGCTCTTGGAGCGCTTCCAGCAATACAGTGACCTTCTCCCCGTGGAGAGTGGCTTTCAAGCCAAGACAGGTACGCTTCGTGGAGTTAATACCTTAGCTGGGTACTTTGAGCTTTCTGAGTCCGAACAAGCGCGCTTCTCTATCCTGATCAACAGTGAGGTCCCACACCTCTACAAGTTCGAGGTGGCCAAAGCACTTCGCCAATTCGTACTAGGCCCGTCCCAGACTACAAGGACCCGAGACAATCAAGTTCAATAACTTAGAGAGATCTCGGTCAAGGTGTCGTTCACTGCTTTGAGTGGGACAACAGATTCATGATCCACTACCACGTAAACTTTTATATTAAAAAAGTAGAGATTTACGCTTAATCGTAAGATAATTATCCTTAATAATAGGATTAATAACATAAACCGCACAAACTATGGCAGCAGCTCGATCAGTCTCTCCAACCCCCCGCCTCTGGCTCGTCCCCCTCGTAGCTCTCTTAGCCTTAAGCCTTCTAGGGGCTATGGTGCCTGTCCCACCCCCTGCTGGAGACTTGAGCGCCCTGAACGGGGGCGACACCGCCTGGATGCTGACCGCTACTGCGCTGGTGCTTCTGATGACCCCTGGCTTATCCTTCTTTTACGGCGGCATGGTCGACCGCCGGAACGTCCTTTCGACGATGCTCCAGAGCTTCATCTCGATGGGCATCGTAAGCATCCTGTGGGTGGTGGTCGGATTCAGCCTCGCTTTCGGTGATTCCATTGGCGGCTTTATCGGAAATCCGCTCACGTTCTTTATGTTCAAGAACGTCGGGGAGGCTCCACACGCGGCTCTCTCTCCGACCATCCCTCTCGCGCTCTTCGCACTGTTTCAACTCAAGTTCGCAATTATTACACCTGCGCTCATTACAGGAGCATTCGCCGAGCGCGTTCGTTTTTCGAGCTACATGCTCTTTGTATGTCTTTTCTGCATCTGCATCTACTGCCCACTCGCTCACTGGACCTGGCACCCCGAGGGCTTTCTCCGGCAGTGGGGAGTGCTCGATTTCGCGGGAGGAACGGTGGTACACATGGCGGGCGGTTTAGCTGCGCTCGCCGGAGCTCTCTTCCTGGGGCCGCGCGCGGCGCATGAACGGCAAACGCCTCAGGTACCGGCGCACATTCCGTACGTGCTTCTTGGCACAGGCATGTTGTGGTTTGGATGGTTCGGATTCAACGCCGGCTCTGCCCTGGCGGCGAATGGACTTGCGGCAAGAGCCTTCTTGACCACCAATACGGCATCGGCGGCGGCGATGCTTGCATGGATCTTCTTTGATTGCGCACGGGGCCGCAAACCATCAGCGCTCGGAGCTTGCATCGGTGCAGTGGTAGGCCTGGTTGCCATCACTCCGGCAGCAGGATTCGTAAGCGTGGGAGCGAGCATGTGTATCGGCTCTGTCGCGAGTCTCGTCAGCAATGTAGCTGTTCATTGGCGCACCAAGAGCTCTCTCGACGACACCCTGGATGTATTTCCTTGCCACGGTGTTGGGGGGATCGTCGGAATGATCCTTACCGCTGTCTTCGCCGATAAGGTGGGGCTTGTCTTCGGTGAGACATCAACGTTCATACATCACCTCTATGCCTTGGGAATCGTCGCCGCCTTCACTACTTTCGGTTCCTACCTGCTGTATCTTATCACCCACAGCATCATCCCTCTACGCGTCAGCCACGCCGAAGAGGAGATGGGGCTCGATCTCAGTCAGCATGGAGAGAGTATGGATGCGCCTCTCGGAACAGAGCTCAAGACAGACATCATGAAACAAGCGGCGAACTATTGAACGCACACGAGTAGCAGACCACCTCACTCGTTCTTCATTCCCCTTCCGCAACTTGATCCACTTTTGCGGGAGGTTTTACGAGCGACAAGAGGATCGATCCACCGATCAAACCGAGGACCACCAGCAACGACACCTCAGTAGGGAGGTCGTACGCCAGAAACCCGTCCAATATAGCCATCTTGGACCCGATGAACACCAATACCAGCGAGAGGCCCACGCTGAGGTAGTGAAAACGGCCGATGAAAGCTGCAAGGAGAAAGTACAGCGCTCGTAGATCGATGACTGCAAAGATGTTCGAAGAGAAAACGATCAGCGGCTCTTTCGTAAGACCGAAGATCGCCGGTACTGAATCGAAGGCGAACATAATGTCGGTAACCTCGATGAAGATCAGAGCTATGAAAAGCGGGGTCACCATCCATTTTCCTGACACTCGAGTGAAGAAATTCTCACCTTCAAGGTGTTGAGACACGGGAAGGTAACGATTCAGTACTCGGAGCATTCGGTTTTTCTCTGGGTGTATCTCCGGTTCCTTCCCACGCAATACCTCTATCCCTTGGTAAATAAGGAACAGCCCGAAGCCTATGACAACCCAATGGATATCCATGACGGCGGATCCCATCGCAATGAAGACGGCACGCAGTGCCAGGGCGCCGAATAATCCGTAAAACAGAACTCTATGCTGAAGGTGCGCAGGGATCGAAAAAAATCGAAAGATAACGATGAAAACAAAGAGATTATCTACCGCTAGGGCCTTTTCGACCAGGTAGCCCGAGAGGAACTCGAGCGCAGTGCGCTGAGCCAACACCGACGCATCTGCTCCTAACTGTGCTGCGAGGTCAGGGTTTGCTTCGAGGCGGTATAACGTAAAAAAATAGAGGATGACATTGAAAGCCAACGCGAGGCACATCCAGCTCAGGGCTGAGATCGAAGCTTCTTTCACCGATATCTCGTGCGCTTTTTTATGAAAGGCTTTGAGAGAGGTCCACAGTACGACCATCACACCGACAGAGAATACGATATAGAAGGGCCAGAAGTCGGAAAATGGAAAGATATGCGGCATCGATTTACTTATCTCCTCGCTCACTATCGTCAACTATAAGCTTTGCCAGCGTCACCATAGTAAGGGGCGCATTCCCTTCGGCCTTGTTGTTGGCAGTAACAAAAGCCTTCTTGCCTGTTTTCAAAGCCCGCCGCGCGAGCTTCACTACATCAGCTCTCATCGACGGGTTCGGCCGCTTGACAGCGACGTAAGGTTCCAGAGCCTGCGCTGCTCCCTGATAGCTTAGTCCGAGTGGCGTAAGAAGTCTCGCAACGTAAAAATCAGCGGTCAAGCCGCCGGCTGAGGCCGCAAGACGCATCTGTTCTCGTAAGGGGATCATGTGGTTCCAGTGGTTGAAGCAGTGTGTCGCTCCTGCCTCGTTGAGTAGGTGAAAATAACGTGGGGTGAGGATCTCGGCATTCCGCACCTCTACCGCGTACATGAAACCCTGTGGAAGCTTGGACAAGAAGATGCCGAGCCGTTCTGTAAACTCTTCGTAGTCGAGCGTTTTGGGCGAGAAGGGCGCGAACTGGAAAACAAACGGACCGGTTTTCGATTGAACGTCCGGATCCTCATACGCCGACAGGACCCGGTCGTAGAAGAGATCTGCGTTGAGGAAATCAGGATTTACAGTACCCGCGAAAGCCCCATAACGAGCATGTCGTGGGAAGGAGAAGATGGTGAGACGCTCCCACACCTTCGATACCCATCGGAAGTGCGAGGGCACTTGGGAGGCATATCGTTGGAGAACGTCGGCCTTAGGCGGATTGTAGAAGAGGCTATCTATACATACAGTGCGAAACCACGGAACGGTTGCGTACTCTTCGAGACTTTTTGCTTTGAACTCACGCTCACTTTTGTATGCACGTTTGTAAACAAGTCCCTTCCACTCCGGAAAAGCCCATGTACTCGTTCCCAGATAGAGCGAGGCTGGCAGCTTGGCGGCGTCAGAGACCCAGAGATCCTCTGGGCAAGCCGTGGCGGAGAGGTCTGGATGCATAGACCAGTTAGCTTAGACCCTTGTGGTAAAAAGCGCCATTCAGATGAAACGGCGGTCGTAACCGGTAAGGTTATCGACCGCCGCTCGCTCGAGAGATTCTAAACCCTGCGCGAGTGATTTTTGAAAAAAAGTCACTCGCAATAGCAGGGCGAGCGCAATCTTGGCCGGGCCCATTTGCGCCGTAAACGACAAAAACACTCGGGCCGCAGCGCGGGTCTATCTAGGCGTTGAAAAAAGTAAGTTTATTAGAACCGGTCTCAAAAGTTTCTGCTACTGCGGAATTCGATATGGGGCTACGACTTCGTCATGCCTCGCGAAAAAATCCTCAATGTATCTCAGTGGATACACCTGCGGTTTTTTCGCTCGTATTCCTTGTCTCGCTCCCATCTCGAATTCCTCGCTACGCAGCTACTTTTGAGACAGGTTCTAATGTGTGGGTCGATTTTTAACCAGGCAGGAACGCACATTACTGGAGAAGGAGCTACGGCTTCAAGCGCTATGCGCGCTTCTTGAGATAGAATTAAGTGCATTGTGTTGCTCGACGAACATTTGGAGGAAACGCTCTACCAGACGGTTTCTTCAATCAGGGAACACATTTGAGGCAACATACAGGGTCACGTACAGCCTTAGTGGTTTGCGGCATCTCCT
>JBILFA010000053.1:0-23108 GCA_044351795.1 Bdellovibrionota bacterium
TTTTTGTCTTTTACGGCGCAACTTGGGCAAGCCAAGATTGCGCTCGCCCTGCTATTGCAAGTGATTTTTTTCAAAAATCACTCGCGCAGGGTTTATTTACCTTACTCCTGCGATATCTCGTCCACCGGCAGTGTTGTACACGCGTATCTCTGGAGCGTATGCGAGATGTGAGGTCACTTCAAACTCGAAGCGCTGAAAACTCGGACCTACGGCGGTTGGAATGCGGGTTACGAGACGGCCCTCTTCGAACAGTCCAGCCTCAGAGATACACACGCCCTCCACAGCGCCCCGTACTTTGACCTTGTCGCCGAATACATTGCCGGTCTTTCGTACCTCAAAGATCTCCACACGAGGGCGGGGGAGTCCGCGTCGAGGATCACAGCCATCGCGACCGTACCCCGATTGGGGGTAGTTGTCAGGATAAGAATCCGGGTAACGATCAGGGTAGCGATTGCCGTAGTTAAAGCGAGGGTTCGGTATCTCTCCCGGGCTGAGTACGCCGTCCGTATCCATCTTGCCTGTATGTTGCTGCCCCAAAGCGGGCTCGGTAGCACTTACAACAATCGAACTTGTGAATAAAAAGAGAAGAACGAACCGGCGTGACATTGTGGAGCCTCCATCTTTCCGACCACCAAACCTCCCCCAGACGATCAGTGGTCGCCGGAATGAGATCTCGTGATGATTCCTGCGGAAGTTTCGTTCGAACCCTACTGGATCGCAAGTCTTACCCGCATTTTCAATGTACTCCTTAAGGCAGAGATGACTGAAATATGGCTCGGTCCGTATGGGTTTCTAATAGTTTCTTGGAGACTTTATGGGATCAATCAGCGCAATGATATGATACCGACCCGACAGAGCCCCCCATAACTAGATAGAAAGTTTGGCGTATTAGCCGTAGCTCGAAAGATAGGTATGAGCAAAGATTCCGGTCATAGCGATACTCTTCAATATCGTCAGCGAAGCGCGACCCACACGTGGGCGCCGAACGCCGAACTCTTCGTGCAGAATGCTGGCCTCAATCCTTACCCCGACACCTACGCAAATCGTGGAGCGACCACTGCCGATTTAGGAGCAACAACTCTCGAGTTGATCCGCGTTCAGATAGCGACGCACATCGGCCCTGAAGCGGCGAGTAATTACGTGGAAATGATTCAGGATATTCCTTATCTGTCCACAGAGGCATTCCTCACCATGCTGTACGCGTTGGAGTTGTCGGCTTGGAGGTGGGACAGATCCGCTCTCGTATCCCGCCGGGAGTTCTCCTCGAAGACCCAGGCATCCTCGGACCCTACGGATACAGTTCTCTTGAGGGATGAAACCCACTACATCAAAACCCAATTCATGAAGCTTCGTCGCTCAGACGAAGAAGGGATCAAACTCGAGAAGTATAGCTGGTGAAGGCGAGCGCACATCCTCAGTCCTCTCCTACAGCGATCGTTAACGGAAGAAAGCAAAGGAGCATACGACGGTGACGTGATGAACGTGCAGTGTCCGTCCCGGAAACAGAGTTGCTCAGCTTAGTCGGCAAGTCGATTGTGCAAAGCGAGCAGCTCCTCCGGTGTTCCGATATCGACCCACTCAGCCCCAGCATCGATCGTTTCTCCGAACACGCGGTGTGTATCTCGTGCTGCGTCGAGAAACGTTCGTACGATCGAAAATGCCTCATCGTTTCCCATCGAGTTGAAGAGCTCGCCGGAGGCGATGCTCACTCCACAGAAGGCTCGGAGGCTTGCAGAGGGCGGGGGAGAGGCTCGCTCCCCTGTCCAGCCGAGGAGGCGCCGCTGCGCATCGAAATACAACCCTCGGGTGTCGGGGCGTTCCATCACAAGCAGGGTAGCGATGGCGTTGAGTTCGCGGTGAGCGCGGGCGAGGCGTGATAGATCGCTGGTGCAGTAAATATCGGCATTGTGAATGAAGAAGGCATCTTCTCGGTGAAAGAAATCCCGCAACTTTTTGAGTCCTCCACCGGTGTCGAGGAGCGTTGACTCGTGCGAAAAGATTACCTCGATTCCGAAGCGATCTCGAGATTCGACGAATTGAACAACTTTGTCGGCGTGGTGGTGGACATTGATCGCTACAGCGGTGACTCCGACATCTTTGAGTTTCGTAATGACTCGCTCGAGAATGGTCGTGCCTGCGATCTGCATGAGGCACTTTGGTGTATGCTGGGTGAGTTCCTTCAGTCGCGAGCCTACTCCGGCTGCAAAGATCATGGCCTTCATGCTGTTTTCCTCAATCCCGTAATTATATCTTACCTGTGAGGCGCTCCATAATCGTCGGTGCGGAATGCGGAAGCTGCCGATACAGAGCCGCGTTCGAGAGGCTGCAATCTCGCAAGAGTTTGAGGATGCACAGCGTTGCATTGATATGCCGATCGAGTACAAGGTACTCGATATCCAGAGCGTTCTGGAGAGCGTGAGCCCATACGGCGGAGGCATCGAGATCTTTTTGTGATGCCGATAAGCGCTCACGTATCAACGTTCTCAAGAAGGTGAGCCGATCGCGCATGCCGTTCTTGTCTGAACCCCACTCCTGGGCAGCTTTGATGATCTTGGATTCATCGCCTTTGAACGCGAGTTCGAGAGTGCTTCGAATCGTATCGAACATCTCTGCCCGTGCTTTCATGGTATCGATGGAGGCAACCGATCCATCGGCTGCGAGCGAGAGTGAATCGCTGACCTGTCCGTCGCCGCGGCGGATGAGGATCTCCTTAATCTCCTGCGGCGACAAGCGATCGAAAAACCACTTTTGACACCGTGAGAGTAAGGTTTGAGGAAGTCTGGAGGGCGTTGATGCCACTAATATGAAGAACGTTTCGGGGCGAGGTTCCTCGAGCGACTTGAGGATGATGTTAGAACCAACGAGTGAGATGTTGTCGACATCGTCGAAGATCGCCACCTTTCGCCCGTTCATGAAGGATTTGAGGCTGAGCCTTTCGAGCGTTTCACGCACATCATCGACCGTTGCCCCGTCATCACCAAAGGCAAGGGTGTGAAGGTCAGGGTGGTTTTTAGCGTCAAACAGGGTGCAGGTGCGACATTCGCCACAACCACCCGCAGGAGCTTTTGTGCTGTTCTGACACAGGAGTAGTCGCCCCAGTTCCTGAGCGACGAGATGTTTGCCGATTCCCTTTGTCCCGGCAAAAAGAAGGGTGGACGGGAGTTTGTCTTGCTGAGCCAGACTGGTAAGAATTGTGCGTTGCTTGGAGTGGCCGATCGGAGTTTCCACGGATGTATCGTACGTTTAATTCCAAGGAAGGGGAAGGGGAGTATCCCTACGCTAGACCCAAAACGGCGCTTGTTATCGCCACCAACTCCTCGGGCGACCGTGTCGCATCTAAAACCAAAAAAGGAACTGACGCAGTGTCGGCACACTCGAGGAAACCGTTACGGATTCGGGCATGGAATGAGAGCTCTTCGTCCTCGAAAGCATCTTTCCCGTTGCCTTTGCGAGCAGCGACTCGTTTGAGCGCGTCACTAGGGTCGAGATCGAGCAAAACTACGAGATCGGGAACGGTGCTCTGTACCGCCAGCTCGTTTGCGTGATCGATCCAATCACGGCGGATACCCCTTCCATGACCTTGAAAGGTAATCGTGGAATACAGAAAACGATCACAGAGAACGTACATCTCTTTCGAAAGAGCTGGGCGTATGACCTTATCGACGTGCTCTGCTCGATCGGCGGCGAAGAGTAAGAGCTCGGCTCGGTCGGATTTTTTCTCTCCGGGCCACTCCAGGAGCAGCTTTCGCAGCTCGATACCGAGAGTTGTTCCTCCAGGCTCTCGTGTGTCGCACACTCCGTGTCCAGCGGCTCGGAGGCGCTCTGAAATAGAACGGAGAAGGGTGGTTTTTCCACAGCCGTTGATACCTTCGAAGGCTATGAAGGTTCCTTTGGTGCTCGGAAGTCGGTAGGTGATTGAGTCAACGCGCATACGCTGACTATCGCTACTGCATACGGTGAGAGATGTACAGAGCAAAGGAGGTTATTTGCTGCCGAAGTAGATAGCCAGGCCGTACCGAAGTTGTTCGAGAGTCAGTGGTTTCGTGATGTAGTAGTCGGCACCCTGTTGGTAGCCTTGAAGTACCTGACTAGCGGTGTCGCAAGCGGTTACCATAACCACGGGCGTAGCGGCGCATTCCTCTCGCGTTCGTAGCGAGGCGAGTACCTCGTAGCCGTTCATCTCAGGCATCATCACGTCGAGCATTATCAAATCTACGTCCGGAGTGGTGTCAAGGAATGCTAATGCTTCGCGACCTGATCCGAACGGTACCGTTGAATGTCCGAGAGCGTGGAGCATCATGCAGAGCGCTGTGCGGTTGTCGGGGTCGTCGTCTACTACCAAAATCTTCTTCGTCATTTCCCTGATTTCCCCATCCCTTCTGGTGATCGCCCCCCCCCTTCATTTTGCCCAAACCACGGGAAAACCGAGTTGCTTTACTATGGCTCGGGCGCAAAGTGTAAGTGAAAGCCTCCAGGGAGTTCTGCTCTCCCTGTCTTGTCAGTGAAGTCGGCGGTTTTTCGTCGACGCTGAAGGTCGTGAGCACAGCGGTACGCGTAGTGGTAAATAGGGACAGCAAGCCATGCCTTCCAGGAACGCTACGAGATTGAAGGGGTGCGATCTATCTGGCTGTGTTCTCCAGAGAGTAAAAAAATGGCAGCAGTTCCCCCTGACGTGGAACGCAAAGGGTTTCGCCTGGGCTGGTAACATGTTAACTTGTCAGCGTTTTTCAATGTAGAAACGGAGTCGAGGAGTCTCGGCACCTATAACCTGCATGCCACTCGGGAGCGTTTCCGTTTGTCAAAACAGCTCGGTTCGGCGGTTAACTTGTTGCTTTTACTAATCGCCCTTAAGAGATATCGTTTTAGTCTGTCGGGCCGAGGCGCATCGACGCGGTGATGAACGGGTTTTGAGTGGTCGGACGAGATTCGTTGGTAAAAGAATTCGTTGGTAGAGGAATAGCATGGCAACGTTTGCAGCCAGTCTTAAGCAGGAGTCCAGAGATAGGTACCTGACCTACGCGCTTAGCGTAGTATCCGGGCGGGCCCTGCCCGATGTGCGTGATGGATTAAAGCCGGTTCAGCGCCGAATCCTTTATGCCATGCTGAGTAACCTGAACCTCAAGCCGACCGGCAGTCACCGCAAATCGGCGGCGGTGGTAGGAGAGGTTCTCGCACGGTTCCATCCGCATGGAGACATCGCGTGCTACGAAGCGATGGTGCGTATGGCCCAGGATTTCTCCCTGCGTTACCCGCTCATAGATGGACAGGGAAACTTCGGCTCGCTCGATGGCGACAATGCCGCGGCATATCGATACACAGAAGCTCGCCTTCGCGAGATAGCGCTCGATGTCGTTGGAGAGATCGATCAGGAAACCGTAAACTTTCGCGACAACTTCGACTCGACCATCGTAGAGCCCGTTGTTCTTCCGAGTAAAATTCCCAATCTCTTGATAAACGGAGCAACAGGTATCGCCGTTGGTATGGCTACCAGCATTCCTCCTCACAACCTCAAGGATGTGGTTAAGGCATTGATAGAACTCTCTCAAGATTCGGAGATCTCGATTTCGAAGCTGACAACCATCGTCAAGGCTCCCGACTTTCCGACCGGATGCAGCATTCTCAACTCTCATAAAGAGCTCGTAGAGATTTATGAGACTGGGCGTGGTTCCGTCAGGATGCGCGGCGAGTGGGAGGTCGAAGAGCAGACGCGTGGTAAGCAGTGCATTATCGTCACCTCGATACCGTATGCGGTCAACAAATCGACCTTGGTGGAGCGTATCGCGGGGCTCATTATTGACCGTAAGGTGCCGCAGCTTGTCGACGTGCGGGACGAGTCAACCGGTGAGGTTCGTATTGTGCTCGAGCTTGCATCGGGAGCCGATGCTGAGGTCGCTATGGCATACCTCTTCAAGAACACCCCACTCGAGTCCAACTTCCCGGTCAACCTAACGGCACTCGTGCCGGTCGAAGGCGGTTCCAGTCGGCCGGAGTTGCTTTCGCTCAAGCAGTGCTTGAAGCACTTCCTCGATTTCAGAGCAGAGGTCACTCAGAAGCGACTCACCTTCGAGCGCAAGCAGTTGCTCGAGCGGATTCACATCCTCGAAGGTCTGGTTATCATCTACGATGCTCTGGACGAGGCGCTACAGATAGTGCGAAAGAGCGAGGGAAGGAGTGACGCAGCAGCGAAGCTCCAAGCTCGCTTCAAGCTCACCGATACGCAGGCCTTTGCGGTCGTCGACATGCGCATCTATCAACTCTCCCGTACTAACATCCTCGAGATTCGCAAAGAGCTTAAAGAGAAAGAGACTCGAGTTGAGGAGATCGACGCGATTCTCAAGAGCCGCGCTGCAATCGAGGGGATCGTCAGAGCGGAGCTCGAAGCTATCAGCGAGAAGTATGGTGACAAGCGACGTTCGAAGTTGATCAAGGACAACGTTGATATCGAATTCGATGAGACGCAGTACGTTGTTCAAGAGGATGTATACGCGATCGTGACTGTAGATGGTTGGGTCAAGCGCATTCGTCGCTCCAACGAGCTCAATTCGACCCGTGTGAGAGAGGGAGATTCGATCCTTGCGGCGCACCCCTTGAATACATTGGATTCGGTGGCTCTTTTCACGAATTTTGGAACATTCTTCGCACTCAAGGTTTCCGATTTTCCGTCGTCGAGTGGATACGGAACGCCGATTCAGAAGATGCTCAAATTTAAAGATGGTGAGCAGATCGTCGCTTCGTATGGAATCCTGGCAAACAAGGGTGGAGCGGCTACCTCGTCGGGCACGCAGGCAGAGCTTGCTCTTACGGGAGCTAACTCCTCGGTGGTTTCAGATCGTATCTTGGCAGATGGCGATACGATTGTATTAGTCGGCACTCAAGGTACGGGATACGCTCTCACGATGGCCGAGCTTAGTGAGACTAAGAGGACAGGGCGACGAGTAATGAAGCTGCGCGAGGGAGAGAACCTTGCGGGAGTCGAGCCACTTGCGCCGGTTATCGTCTTCGTAACACAAGACGGCTCCGCCCTTGCAATCAAGAAGGACGAGGTTCCGGTGCGCGATACTGCGGCGGTGGGAGTGGCGCTCATTGGGGTTCGTGAGGATGACGTTGTTGTGGCGTGCTGTGGCGTTGCATCGCTCAAAGCAAAAGCCACGCTGGTGCTGACGCTGAAGTCGGGTAAGACCAAGGATATCCCTCTCTCTGAGATAACGGCGGGGCATCGTGCCCTCAAGGGGACGAAAGTATACTCGCGTGACGAAATCGTCACGGCCGCGATACGCGTGGCATAACGACGAACGATGTGAACGTGGAGAGCTAAAGAGATGGCTAAGGGTGAATCCTACAGTGCGGCAAATATCGAAATCCTCGAGGGACTTGAACCCGTGCGTAAGCGCCCTGGTATGTACATCGGTGGTACCGATGGTCCAGCGGGTCTTCATCACCTCGTAAAAGAGATCCTGGACAACTCTGTCGATGAGGCGATGAACGGTCACGCCGATACGATCAAGGTAACGCTTCACAAGGATGGTGAGAGCGTTACGATTGAGGATAACGGTCGTGGTATTCCGGTCGACATGCACCCCAAGTTCAAGAAGCCGGCACTCGAGATAATCCTCACGACCCTGCATGCGGGTGGAAAATTTAGCGACCACAACTACGTGACAGCAGGTGGTCTACACGGAGTAGGAGCGTCGGTTGTAAACGCACTTTCGGCAAAGCTCGAAGCTACGGTGTGTCGCGATGGATTCGAGTGGGCTCAGAGCTTTTCGCAAGGCAAGCCCGATGGCAACATGAAGAAGGGGGGCGCCACGAGACGTAAGGGAACCAGGATCTTCTTCCGTCCGGATCCGGAGATATTTAAGTCGATTCAGTTCTCTGCACAACGTGTGGAGAAGATCATCGAAGAGAAGGCGTTTCTCTACAAAGGATTGAAGCTTCTCTTCAAGAACGAGCAGGAAGGTACGGAGAAGACCTTTTACTATCCTGAAGGTATCAAGTCCTTTTTGCGCTCAATGCTCGAGATCTCGAATCAGCCTCCGGTAGGTGGAGAATGTTTCGACCTTGACCGAGCTAATGGCATCAAAATCGAAGTCGCGTTCTGTTGGACCGAGTCGACGCAAGAGAGCATTCAATCGTATGTGAATGGTATTCACACCAAGGGTGGCGGCACGCACGAGGATGGGTTCAAGAGCGGCCTCTCCAAGGCGCTGCGTAACTACATGTCAGTGCATAACCTCATGCCGAAAGGGGTCAAGATAACCGGAGAGGATCTGCGCGAGGGACTTGTCGCCGTCCTTTCAGTGAGTGTTCCGGGTGCTGTCAGTCAATTGCAGTTTCAGGGACAAACCAAGGACCGCCTCAACAATCCCGAGATTGAAGGTCCGGTCGATGCGCTCGTCAAAAGCTTCGAGAACGTGCTCAACTCGAAACCCTCGATGGCTAATGCTCTTATCGAGCGCATCACTCTAGCGGCAAAAGCTCGTGCGGCGGCTCGCTCCGCATCGGCGAGCGTAAGCCGTAAGGTGGGTGTCAGTCACAGATTGAATCTTCCGGGAAAACTTGCGGATTGTTCGTCTACCAAGCCGGACAACTCTGAGGTCTTTATAGTTGAGGGAGACTCCGCAGGTGGTAGCGCCAAGCAGGGAAGAGATCGTGGAACGCAGGCGGTTCTGCCCTTGCGCGGAAAGATCATCAACTCCGTGTCCACGAATCAGGCGAAGCTGCAAGAGAACAGGGAGCTTCTGGATCTTATCTCAGCACTCGGATGTGGTTCAGGTAGAGATATCCGATTGGAGCGCCTCAGGTATTCGAAGGTGATTATCCTCACCGATGCCGATGCGGACGGTATGCACATCTCGGCACTCCTCATGGCATTCTTTTTCAAGTTCATGCGTCCACTCGTGGAAGCAGGCCACCTCTATATCGGGATCTCTCCGCTGTATCGCTTGAAATTCGGTAGTGGTTCCAAGGAGTCCGATATCGAATGGGTCTACTCCGACGAGGAAAAGGAGCGCGTGCTCAAAGCGAATAAATCTCGCAAAGTGCACATCACTCGCTTCAAAGGTCTCGGAGAGATGAATCCTGACACCTTGTGGGAGACGACTCTCAACCCTAAGACGCGCAAGCTCCTCCAGGTCACGATCGATGATGTGGGAGAGGTCGAAGCGATGTTGGAGAGCCTGCTCGGAAAGGATTCGGGCGATCGTTACAAGCTCATACAAGAGAACGCTCATCGTCTCGAGGTTGATATTTAGGGAATAAAGCCGAAAAGGTCATCATCGCTTTGCGATGACGACCTTTTGCTAAGACGGGCGCTCTCGAGCTACCAGATCCACCACGAAAACCAGGAGCTTCGCTTCACTGTGCGGAGCTCATTCGAGGAAGGTAGGAGGAAGAGGGTCTACCCTAGCCTTCAGTGAGCACGCCGCAAAAATACAGAAGAGGGCCAAGCAGGCTCGGTAAAGTATAGTGGTTAATTTTTGCATTGCTACCTGCGATACGACGTCGTTCGTAAAATTTTGGAGACATTGAAGCCCCTACTTTTGCACGGACCCCTTGCAGCGGCCGGGAGTACGCAAAGTGCGGGTAAGCCTTTTAACGTACATGCTTACTGTGCAAATCCTCAAGTCATGCTCCGTGCGCCTGGTTCAGATCGGTCGATAGCTCTGCCTCGTTGGTCGCTGAATAAATATTCCTTAGCTCCTTTCACCACCATCGTTTTCGTCAGGCTGTTGAGAAAAAAGTCAATATCCTCGCAGGGTTCCACCCTCCGGCAGGAGCGGTCCTCGTCTGGAGTTATGCGAGCTGGAGGTAGAAAGGTATACGCCTGAAAATCCCTTTATCTCTCGGTATTTACATGCTCCTGCGCGATATACTATGTATCAGGGGTTTGTATCGGATACCATCAAGAGAAAGTACGTCCGATTTGTCTGTGGTGATTAGAGACAGGAAACAGCTCCTACATCACTCTGCTCGCGGGAACACTGGAGAAGTTGTCGGTAATTAGGCCCTTCATGGCTAGAAGTATTTTTCAGTACGTCAAAGATTCGATTCCAAAGTTAGGCACGGCCGATCCGTTGTGGCTCAAGAACGAGAAGCCTCCGACCTTCAAGACCGTTGAGATGGGCGACCATGGTCCAGAGATGGTGCTCCTCCATGGTTTGTTCGGCGCACTTTCTAACTGGGATGCAGTGCAGCCGCTCATGGCCAAATACTCAAAGCCTATAGCGCTCAGCTTTCCCTTGCTTTCGGCGCATCGCTCTGAGGTTAAGGTGAAGTCGCTGGCCCTCTATACGGAGTACTTCATTCAGGAGCGGCAGCTCGCCCCGGTTACTCTGTGCGGTAACTCACTCGGCGGACACGTCGCCCTGAGGCTGTATCTGGCAGCTCCGGAATTGGTTGATTGTCTGATCCTTACTGCGACCAGCGGCTTGTATGAGCACTCGGTTGATGCTCTGCCGGTAAGGCCGGGTGAGCCGTTTGTGCGAGAGCACATGCAGAAAGTGTTCTACAATCGGGAGTTCATCACCGAGGAAGCGATAGCTGAGATCGTCACAATCTTAGAGAACCGTACTAGGGTACTCAACCTTATTCATGCGGCTCGAAGCGCAAAGAAGGATAATCTCAAGGATGTCCTTGGTGAAGTTAAGGTTCCCACCCTGCTCTTGTGGGGAGAGGACGATCTCGTCACGACGATGGGCGTGGCAGAAATGTTCCACAAGTTGATTCCCAACTCAACCCTCGTCACAGTCAAAAAGTGCGGCCATGCCCCGATGATTGAGCACCCAGAGTGGTTTGCTGAAGAGGTACGAAAGTTCCTCTCGAAGCACTCCAAGCGGCCGCTGCCCTAGTGAGCGCAGCGCTATCCCTCGTTTTGATGAGTAGCTGCTGCTCGGAGTATCGATGGTGATGGTTAACCCCCATAAATTGATTGTCATTTAAAACGTGGGGTGATAACCATCTTCAAGCAATTAAGCATTGTTCGAATACTCTTCACTCGCCTCGATACGGCCGAAGAGGGGTACAGAGAGCGCACTCTAAGGTAACCATGCAACGAGACACATCCAGTGACAAATTCCCCCTGGGATCGGCTATGCCACAGTTCGAGCTGCTTAATGTCGATGGCAGGCTAATCGGAGCTGACTTTTTCAAGGAGGCCAAGGCCTGCCTCGTGGCGTTCGCCTGTAATCACTGCCCCTATGTCAAGGGTAGTGAAGAGATGCTCGTCTCTATTATTCGGCGTTTCCAGTCTCAGGGATTGAAGGCCGTTGTTATTAGTAGTAACGACGCAGCGAAGTATCCGGAAGACAGCTACGAAAAGATGCAAGAGAAAGCCGCCGCTATGGATCTGCCGTATCCGTATCTATACGACGAGTCTCAACAGGTGGCGAGGGCGTTCGATGCTGCGTGTACCCCTGAGTTCTATCTCTTCGACACTTCACACACACTCGTGTATCACGGAACAATTAATGACAGCCCACGAGACCCTACCAAGGTTACTCGTGATTACCTCAGTAATGCTATAGCTGCAGTGCTGGATGGCAAGACGCCGGACCAGCAATTCGTTCATCCTCTCGGATGCTCGATCAAGTGGAAGGATAGTTTCTAAGATTTCTTATTTTCAAGCCAATTACACAGGAGAAGAGAGAATGACACTTGATCTGACAAATATTCAGCGATTGGCCACGACTGTTCGTACACTCTCGATTGACGCTGTTCAGAAGGCCAATAGTGGTCACCCGGGTTTGCCGCTCGGAGCCGCTGATTTCGCTTCGGTTCTGTGGGCGAATTACCTACGTTTCAATCCGAAGAACCCGGCATGGATCAATCGCGACCGTTTCGTTTTGTCCGCGGGGCACGGATCGATGCTCCTGTACTCCATGCTTCACCTCTTCGGCTACGATCTTCCAATGAGCCAGATTCAGCAGTTTCGCCAATGGGAGAGCGTTACTCCGGGACATCCTGAGTTCGGCATAACCCCTGGTGTGGAGGCGACCACTGGGCCGCTCGGTCAGGGTGCTGGTAATAGCGTCGGTATGGCGCTGAGCGGAAAGATGTTGGCGGCTCGTTACGGAGCGGACCTTTTCAACTATCGGGTTTTCGCGCTGGTGAGTGACGGCGATCTGATGGAAGGTGTTGCATCGGAAGCGGCATCGCTTGCAGGACACCTGCAGCTCGGCAATCTTGTGTACTTGTACGATGACAACAAGATCTCCTTGGCTGGTGAGACTGAGGTGTGTTTTACCGAGTCAGTTGCGAAGCGCTTTGAGTCGTACGGTTGGTTCGTTCAGTCGTGTGACGGACACAACCCACAGGACGTAGCGGCGTGCCTCGACAAGGCCCTCTCGCAAGAAGGGCAACCTAGTTTGATCTGCTGCAAGACCTTGCTCGGGTTTGGAAGCCCGAATAAGAGTAATACTCATGAGGCCCACGGTGCTCCGCTGGGGCCCGATGAGATTAAAGCCACCAAGAAAAACCTCGGCTGGCCGGAAGATGCTCAGTTCCTGATTCCTGATGACGTGAAGGCCTTCTGTGCAGCAGCTGTCGAGAAAAAGACGCAGGAGTTCTCGGCGTGGAATTCGACCTTCTCCACGTGGCGTGCTTCACAGCCTCAGCTCGCAGCGCAGATCGATGCTCAGCTTAACGGTACTATTAATCCTACCTTGAAGGATGAATTGCTTGCTGCGTTTGCAGACGGTAAGAAGGACGCCACGAGAAACTTGTCGGGTAAGGCGATTCAGATCATTTCGAAGCACGTTCCGGGCTTTGTTGGTGGTTCAGCCGATCTCGATCCTTCGACGAAGACCACCATCATAGGTGGTGGAGATGTCGAGGCCGGCCATTTCAACCACCGCAACATCCGTTTCGGTGTGCGCGAGCACGCCATGGGTGCGATGGTGAATGGGCTGGCGTATTCCCGAGCATGGGTGCCGTATTCGGCAACCTTTCTGGTGTTCTCCGACTACATGCGGCCCTCCATGCGTGTAGGGGCGCTCTCGCACCTGCAAGCACTCTATATCTTCACTCATGACAGCTTCTGGGTTGGAGAAGACGGACCGACACACGAGCCGATCGAGCACATCATGAGCTTGCGCTTGATACCGAATATGCGGGTTCTGAGACCTGCTGACGGTGTTGAAGTCGCGATGTGTTACTATGCCGCGCTCACCCACAAGAAGGGGCCGAGCACCTTGGTGTTCAGCCGTCAGAATCTTCCAGCGCTTACTCGTCCAGCAGGGTTTACTGTCGATGATGTGCTCAAGGGCGGCTATGTACTGAAAGAGGCTAGTGCTCCGGCTGTTGTGTTGGTATCGACCGGCTCTGAGGTAGCAGCTACGCTCGAGGCCGCCCTCCTGCTAGAAGCTGAAGGCGTGGCGACTCGTGTCATCTCGATGCCGTGTGTAGAAGTGTTCAATTCCCAGGACGCAGCATATCGCGAGTCACTGATCCCTGCAGGAGTAAAGACGGTCGTTGTTGAAGCCGGCACAACGATCGGTTGGAGATCGTTGATACCGAACGATCCGCTAGTCATCGGTATCGATCACTACGGTGCGTCTGCGCCAGGGGAGCTTCTCGCCGAGAAATTCGGTTTCACCGGGCAGGCGATCAAGTCGCGAATTGCCGGCTGGCTTAAGGGCTAAGAACCGGTTTCGGAACCTCGAACTAAACCCTGCGTTAATGATTTTTGAAAAAATCACTCGCGCAGGGTTTATCAAGACGGTGGCATTGAGGAACTCGTCTCGGATGAGTACCAGGGCACTGAATGAAGACTCAGTGAAGCACAGCGAGTACAGCTCGCTCTGCATTTAGAAGAAAATCTCTACCAAACTGTATCATATAAACCCGGCCTCATTCATTCTTTTTCAAAAATGAATGAGGCCGGGTTTTTTAATTTGAGGCCCGCTGAGAGCACAACCTTCAATAAAGATTGGGCCGCTGCTCCTCAGCACCACACCATTCCCACTGCTGGAATGTTCGGAGCCACTGCTCTCGCTCGTACGAAGCGAACTGCTCAGGATAAAGCCCTACACACGCATAGCCCTCACGGATCGCAAGCTCCTGAAGCTTGCTCCATTGAGACGCCAAGGTGACCAGCGTCCCTCGTGTACTTCCAAAGCAGGGGAAGTGCGCTACAAATTGAGCCGAGCCGCCATCGCCTTCGAGCTCGAACGGCGCCTGGACCTCTAGTCCAAAGTCGGACGCAGCCTGCTTGCACCGGGCTGCCAGGCGCTTGGTGTAAATCTTGTCCCAGTCCATGATACTAGTACCTCGACCCCCTCAAACCGCATTCGTCCACAGGAATGTTCTATCGGTTTCATAGGCCCCCGAGCTCTTGCCTGTTACTGAAAGCAGGGACTCACTTGATGAGGGGCGAGTGAATATGACCTGATCAAGAGCGGGAGATTCTGCACCTACGAAGTAAAGTTTTATCCTAGTCGGCACCCGTGCTCCGCCTGACAATATCTACAATCACGTCAGCGGGGATGCTTATCATATCCCTGGAACGATGTGTATATACCCTGCGCGAGTGATTTTGAAAAAAATCACTCGCAATAGCAGGGCGAGCGCAATCTTGGCTTGCCCAAGTTGCGCCGTAGAAGACAAAAAAAACTCTAGCTGCGGAAAGAGACTATCTAGTTGCTGATAAACGTGGGACTATTGATGGGTGAGTCGGTTTTTAACTAAGCAGGAACTTAAAAGCACTGGAGCAGGAGCTCCGGCGTTAAGCGCTATGCGCGCTTCTTGAGACAGGATTAAGTGCATGTTGTTGCTCGATGCGGGTAAGTCATCAGAGAGTATCGCGAAGTACCTCTTTTTGAGCGGCAACACCGTTAGTCACTACCTGAAAAAATATCAAACAGGCGGCTCAAGAGGACTTAGTGTCTGACGACTACCAAGGGAGCGAATGTCGATTAAGCAAAGTTCAGCAACGAAAGCTCGCCCAACACCTTGAGGAAACACTCTATCAGACAGTTTCTTCAATCAGGGAGCTCATTCAGGTAACATACAACGTGACGTACGGCGCAACTTGGCTACGCCAAGATTGCGCTCGCCCAGCAATTCTCATTCATTTTTTCAAAAATGAATGAGGCTGGGTTTAAATTTAATACACAGCACTAGACGGGGCTTTCTCAAGAGCGTCCTTTGACGCATCGAAACCCGATGTGTGACATGCCGGTGTCCGGCGGCGTCCCCCGACGTGCTGAGGGGCGGTAGCTCTCGCAATAGCTGACATGACACAGGAATGATCCGCCCTTCGTTACGCGCTCTTCTTGAGAGGGGTTTGTGGGGCTCCAACTCTTAGCCGGGCCGGAGGGGTTTTGGCACGAGACTTCGTTTGCCCGTTGTGCGTATGTATCCGGCCGATACCAGTCGCTACACCACTGCCACACATTTCCCGCCATGTCGTAAAGACCATACGCATTAGGCGGAAAGGACTTCACTGGTGACGTACCTACGAATCCATCCTCTTTAGTGTTCAGGTAGGGGAATTCTCCTTGCCAGGTGTTCGCCATGAAGGTGCCGTTAGGTTTGAATTCATCTCCCCACGAGAACTTCTTTTTCTCGAGTCCTCCACGTGCGGCGAACTCCCACTCGGCCTCGGTGGGAAGTCGCTTTCCTGCCCACTTAGCGTAAGCCTCTGCATCGAACCACGATACCTGTACTACCGGATGGTCCTGGCGTCCCTTTAGGTCGCTCTCCGGCCCCTCGGGGTGTCGCCAGCTAGCACCAGGCTGCCAACGCCAAAAGTTTTGCATCTCGGCGCGGTCAACAGGTCCTGAAGATGGAGTGAACACCATTGATCCGGCGACAAAGACGCTATCATCCGGCTTGGGTGCATCGGGTGGTAGTTGCTTCTTGAGTTCTTCCCAGGTTGGGGCCCGTTCGGCGGTCGTGATGTAGCCGGTGGCTTTCACAAACTCCTCGAATTCGGCGTTCGTGACGGGATGCTCGTCCATCCAAAACCCGTCTACCTTCACTGCATGTGGCGGGCCTTCGTTTCTGCGGCTACTATCGTCAGCGCTGCCCATCGTAAAAGCGCCCGGAGAGATCCAGGTCATTCCTTTCGGAGTCGATCCCTTGGCGTGCGGAGCATCGGCAAAACAGAGTGAATGTTCGCCTATGATAAGACCGGCGAGTCCAGCTATCGATACTAGGATATTAGGAAGCATGCGGGTGTTACGCGCTAGAATGCTCACAATCTAAATACCAATCCGATTAAAGGGCCCTGAGTAATGGTGTCGTACTCGAAGAAGTCCTTCGTTCCTCGAACGCCGCTTTGATAGTCGACGGAGATCGCCTTGTAGAGTAGTGCAAGCGAGAAGCTCTCGGAAGCATCCCAAAGGAAGCCGACCTGCGTGTTCCATGAAAAATCCGAAGCAGCGCCGAATCCACCTATATCACCCTGAAGGAGGAGTCTCCACGAATCGGCGATATTCGCGGCCCACCGCAGTCCCATAACCGGATCCACCCAATCTTGGTCGCGACTGTAGCTGCGAGACCCGATAGGTGTGTTGGCATCAACATCGAGGTTGATGTCCCACCAACGGGCCCCTACATAGGTATCGAGTGTGCTTTTCTCGAAGTGAGCGCGGTAGGTGTAAAAGCCTTCGAGAGTTCCCTGAAAGATATCTGCGTCCACATCGGTAAAGCCGAGCGGTCCACTTGCGTTATTGCTGAGATCCATGAAGGCATAGTTGAACATGATGCCGAAGTTGCTTTCAGTGTGTCGTGCTTCGACCTGTAGCATAGCGCCGACGTTAAGGGATTCTAGGATGTCCCCCGCATCGACATCGACGTCCGCACCCTCGATCCTGCCGAGGGATGCGTCACCGGATATATTCGGCAGTACACCATAAGGAGCGACCACAAAATCCCAATCATCGGCATGCGCGGAGTGGAGGAACAGGAGTGAGGTGAAGAGCGAAGCGATAAAAGATAATTTCTGAAACACGGTTTATGTCTCCCTTGCGTTTTGTGCTTGGATTCCGAGCTGCATGATACTTATCAACGCCACGCTGAACCCTCAGTGGGGTATAGAGTTAGCATGAGCTGCCCATACAAAGAAGTCTTGAGTTGAGACACATTTTGTTGGAGAGTCGAGCATTCTCGTTTTATGCAGGAGCGCAATAGTCGTGAAGATTCACCAGACACTCTCTAAAATTCTCTTGGGATTGACGCTTGTCTCGCATGCATTTCTTTTTACTGATGCACAGGCGCAGGGCGCAAAGAAGAAGCCGAATATCTTGGTCATCTGGGGAGATGACATCGGAGGTTTCAATATCAGCGCCTACAACATGGGCATGATGGGGTACAAGACCCCTAATATCGACAGTATCGCGAAAGACGGAGCTCTTTTTACTGATTGGTATGGTCAGCAGAGCTGCACAGCCGGGCGCGCTGCCTTCATTACTGGACAATCCCCCATTCGTACAGGTCTGACCAAGGTCGGTCTGCCGGGAGCTCCGGAAGGCATGAAAAAAGAGGATCCAACGATCGCCACTCTTCTCAAGGCGCAGGGATATGTGACTGGCCAATTCGGAAAGAACCATCTCGGAGATCGAGACGAGATGCTCCCGACAGCGCATGGCTTCGACGAATTTTTCGGCAACCTCTACCACCTGAACGCTGAAGAGGAGCCGGAGCATCCTGATTATCCAAAGGATCCTGAATTCAAGAAGAAGTTCGGCCCACGCGGAGTTATTCACAGCTTCGCAGGGGGAAGGATCGAAGATACGGGGCCGCTTACGCGTAAGCGCATGGAGACCATCGACGAAGAGGTCAATACTAAGGCGATGGACTTCATGGAGCGCGCTTCAAAGGAGGATAAGCCTTTCTTCTTGTGGTGGAACTCAACCAAGATGCACATCTTCACGCACCTCAAAGAGGAAGTAGCTGGCAAGACCGGGCTCGGAATTTATGCCGATGGCATGGTTGAGCACGATCGGCAGGTTGGAGTGATTCTTGCCAAGCTGAAGGAGCTCGGTCTCGACGAGAACACAATCGTCATGTACTCGACCGATAACGGTGCAGAGGCTTTCACCTGGCCTGATGGGGGCACAACCATGTTTCGCGGGGAGAAAAACACGCAGTGGGAGGGAGGCTACCGCGTTCCGTGTGCCATCCGTTGGCCTGGTGTTATCAACCCTGGAACGGTCGTGAACGAGGTTGGCGCTCACGAAGATATGATGACTACCTTTCTGGCGGCTGCTGGCGACACGACCGCCAAGGAGGATCTCCTCAAAGGGCGTAAGATCGGCGGGGTAAATTACAAAGTTCACCTTGATGGATACAACCTTATCCCAGCGTTGAAAGGAGAAGATCAGTGGCCGCGTAAGGAGTTCATTTACTGGACAGATGATGGTCAGGTAGCGGCGCTCCGCTATGAGAACTGGAAGATAACCTTTCTGAGACAGAACGCTCACGGCATGCATGTGTGGCAGGAGCCGTTCGAGCAGCTTCGTGCGCCAATGGTGGTCAATCTCCGTATGGACCCCTTCGAGTTGGCAGCCGACATCGGTATGGACTATCAGCGCTGGTATCTAGAGCACATGTTCGCAATCGCTCCGGCTGGAGCGTACGTTGGTCGGTGGCTGCAGAGCTTCCGTGAGTTTCCGCCACGACAGAAGCCCGGTAGTTTTAATCTTGATCGTGTGATGGAGGCTGTCACTGCCCCTCAGGGATCAGGCGATTAGTATCGCCTGTAAACGTGGCGATTACGACCTTAGAACCCTCATGGGATTAGCTTCTGGAGGGCTTTGTTCCCCGGTCGTCCGAACTCGAGCGTTAGCTCTCGTTCACTCGGCGTTGTTCGCTGAGCGAATTCCAGAGGTGTATAACTCGGCTCCGCTGGCACACGTCCCAATTGCTGTTGTGTGTTCAGCTAAAGAGGGCCGAAGAAATACTCTTAGTACTCTTTGTCGATCTCATCTTCTGAGATCTTCTCACCGTTGATGGCGCGTCGGAGAAGCTGACTTGGCTTGAATTTAACTACCTTGCGCGCACGCAAGATAATCGTTTCTCGAGTCTGGGGATTTCGACCCCTTCGAGCGGGTTTGGATTTGACCTCGTAGCAGCCGAAGCCGGAAAGCATGACCTTCGAGTCTTCATCGAGAGCCTCTTTGATGATCTCGATGTAATCCTCAACGATCTGAGCAGCCTTCTGCTTATCTACGTCGATAGCAGCGTAAATTGCATCTGCAAGGTCAGCTTTGGTCAAACAGTAACGAGCATTACCCATAATCGGACCACCCTCCAAGGAATCGTCAAATTTGAATTATCCTACTAATTAAGCGATGACAAGTGGTTAGAGGGGAGTTACTCCCGTGCGAGGGTTCTATCCGCTCGATCTGCCCCTCTTTTTGTCTTTGACCCTCTCAGAAGGCGGCAAAGACCCCTATTTGTTCAAACGCGATATCAGAAACCATGAGTAACCCTTCAAAACACTGGCGCAACAACGCGTCAGGTAGTTCCATCTCGGCTTCTCAACCTCTTGGTAAGACGCTCATTGGAGGTGTAGAGGATTCTACTACTTAGTAAATATCTTCAGTGAGTAAAGGCTAAGCAATTCAGCTAACCTTTTTGGTAAAAGGGCCGATATTCTCAGGGAGATATGCACGAAGACTCAGATTCCATCAATCCAGAACTATCCAAACAGGCTCCGCAGAGCGAGTTCGCCGATCAGATCGCACTCTCACTCGAAGCGACCGAACAGGATATCCGGGAACTGGCACACAGTCGCCACAGCTTCGAGTCGGATGCATCCCTGGCGCAGGCCCGTAAGATAGTCAGTGCATTTCGCCCTGTGCCCCAAATACTCTGGCGGCTCTGTAGCTACGCTATAGGTCGACCGGGACACATCAATAATCTGACGGTAGGACATGTGTTTGGTTTGAAGAAGCTGATCGTCAGTATCGGACGAGATCCGATTCTAGGCCTCGGGCGCTCGAAGGTCTCCACCAACGAAGTGGTGGCGTTGGTAGGCAGTGATATTATCGCCGCTGCCTCTGTCATCTTCGCAGTGTCACGTCGCTTGCAGGGGATGCCGTTAGCAAAGATATGGGAACCGATGTTTGACGAGGCGCTTCTCAGGGCAAATCTCGGTTTTTGCGTCGGCCAGATGAGTGAACACTTCGGAATAGGACGGGCCATGCTGGCCGGATTCGCTGGCAGGATCGGAATGGTGGTGCTTCTAGCTTCCGGTGATGAATCTCAGGCTATGCGGGCAGTTGCTGCTCTTGCTCGCCGTGCAGACCTCCGTGAGACAGCGCATAACGTGTATGGCTGTGATCCTGCGCACGTCTCTGCGATGGTTCTTTCGGCTGCTGGCTGTAGCAGGGACGCGATTGTCGGGGTGGGAGCCTTCGGCTTGCCGAAAAAGGCGCAGACCGGCTTGGACCCTCACAGCACGCTGTGGTTGTCCGGGTTGAGGATTATCGAGCATGTACTCAGACCGAGCTCTTATCCGATCGACGAGGCGACGTGGCTTAGCTTGGGATTCGACGAAGTATCCGAGCGTGATGAGCTAAGCTCAATTGCCAGGTCACTCCAACGCAGCGGACATGCATGGAGTTGGTTAGCGCATCCTGATTCGGATTAATCCCCATAAGGGTCGTGACGACTACGTCGTCTACTGCCATCAGCAACGTATCGGTCGCCGCACTATGCTTCCGGTAGTGGACTAAAAAGGCTCTCCAGGTCTCCCTTCGACAGCTTAACCGTAGAGAGGCCGTTCTCGTTTATCAATGCATCGACAAGCTTTGACTTCTTTGCCTTCAGATCCATAATTTTTTGCTCTACCGACTCCTCCGTTACGAGGCGGTACACTGATACTGTCTTGTTCTGTCCGATGCGGTGGGCACGATCGACAGCTTGACTCTCCACCGCTGGGTTCCACCACGGGTCATAAATGATCACAGTGTCGGCAGCCATTAAGTTGAGTCCAGAACCTCCCGCCTTGAGGCTGATCAGGAACAATCGAACCGACTCGTCCTGTGAAAATTGATCGATAAGCTCCTGCCGGTTGCGGGTGGCACCATCGAGATACAGGTGCGATACCTGCATCTCTTCGAGCCAGGTACGGATAATCGAAAGCATTCCTCGGAATTGGCTGAAAAGCAGTATCTTACGCCCTGATTCCAGCGCCTCCTGCACAAGATCCTTGAGGAGGTTGAACTTTCCGGAGTCGAAGCCCGGCTCGTCGCTCAGCGCGTCTATTGAGTTAGGGTGATTGCACACCTGCCGTAAACGCAGCAGCGCTGCTAGTATCGAAATACTTGCACCTTGAACACCCTTCTTCTTGATGGCGTCGAATACCTTCGGGCGTACCTCGTTCAAAATTTGCGAGTATATCTGCCGCTGGCTCGTCGTCATCTCCACATGCAACACGGACTCTATCTTTGGTGGAAGCTCTCGCTCTACGTCCGCCTTCAGGCGCCGCAGGATAAAGGGACGAGTTTTTGCATTGAGCATCTGCGCCACATCAATCGAAGTCCCACCTTCCAAAATCGGGCGTTCGATATTAGCGCGGAAGAACTCGTATGAGCCGAGGTATCCGGGCATGAGAAAGTCCATGATAGACCAGAGCTCCATCGGACGGTTTTCAGTGGGAGTTCCGGTAAGGGCAACCCGATGACGGCAACGCAAAGCCTTGGCTGCCTTCGTTGTGGTGGCCTGAGGGTTCTTGATGTTCTGTGCTTCGTCGAGCACGACGTAGGAGAATTCATGACGCTCGAGGTCGTAGCGATCGAGTCGCAAGAGAGCATAGGATGTTAGTACGATGTCGACATCAGGAATATCGTTGAAGCGAGCTTTGCGCCCAGGCCCGTGCAGCATCAAGAATTTCAGGTTGGGAGTAAAGCGCTTGATTTCATAACTCCAATTGGTGATGACCGATGTCGGAGCAACGATGAGTACAGGGTTCTTGTCTTCTCTTTTGCCTCGTTTTTCCCGCAGCTGCTGAAAGAACGCCAGTGTTTGCACGGTTTTTCCGAGACCCATCTCGTCTGCAAGTATCCCCCCGAGCTCGAACTCGTGCAGGAAGCTGAGCCAACTGATGCCATCTTCCTGGTAGTGACGTAGCTTTCCGGTGAAGCCTTTCGACGCTTTGACCTGTTTGATTTCGGAAAACGATGAAAGCTTCTGGTTCAACGCCGCGAGTTTCTTGTCGAGTGACACCTTAAACCCTGGGTCCTGGATTCGACTCAGGCTTATCGCCTGGGCGAGCGAGAGCTCGGCTCGAATGGTGTTGCTGACTCGGCAATTCGGGTCGACGCTGCCGAGAATGGTTCGAAGTTGCGCTACGGTTCCTCCCGGAACTCGGGCGTACGCGCCGCTGTCGAGTCGTGCCCACCGATCGTTGTCTCCGCGAGAATTCTTGAAGAGCGAGGAAAGAGGGAGATTCGAATTGTTCTGGAGCACCGAGACATGGCAATCGAACCACTCCATTCCGAAGCCTTTCTTGCCTTGCTTTGACGCACCGCTCTCGGCTGAGTCGGCACCGGAGAGCGCGACAGAGATACTCAGATCCGAGAAGCGAATGCCTTTCCTGATCGCATCAAAGCCTACTAGTTTCCAGCCGGTGCTGAGCCGCTCATGACCTTCTTGTATAAAGTCGAGGGCATCGTCTCCTCCAAGTGTGTATCTGCGCTTCTCGTTTGATGAACTGAATCCGAGGCTGACGAGAAGCTGAACGCACTCGTGTTCGAATGCTCGGTCGGGCAGGAATACTACATTGGAATTCTGAGGGGGAGCGGGGTACTCGAAGTCGAGCATAGCGCTCAGCTCAACGAGACGATTCGATGTGAAATGATCAGATGCAAGGTCTCGCCGTTCGAGGTGCAGAACGGGTGTAGCGCGACGAACCTCTACAGCGGGCTGGAGCTCCGGATTCACTACTTCTATGCCTGTGTCATTCCTGAGCTGCTCGTCGTCTAGTACCTCGAGGATCGGCCCGACTTGAGTGCGCGGCAGGTTGATCGAGTGGTTGTGTCCGAAGATCGAAGCTATGCGAGCCGCACGCGGGGATAGCCTGTAGATAGCCCCGTCGATCATCGTCCAGAAAGGCCCGGTACCGAACACATCTTGGGTCCGTTCACGGCTCACGATCTCGC
>JBILFA010000146.1:0-7887 GCA_044351795.1 Bdellovibrionota bacterium
CCTCCAGCGCCGCCATAGCCTTAATCTTACTGCTTACATCTCCTCGCTTCCTCACAGTAGCCTCCTTTCCTAAACAGGTGCCTTTAATTACCCCTAAACACCTGTCCAAAAAATAGGGTCCACTTCATCGTTTGGCCGCGGCATCCACGTCTATGTTCGCTACCGCTGCGATGACTATGGCTACGCCCCTGTCGGTCTCGCGCCGCGTCTTGATCTGGAATCAAAAAATTGATCGCGGGTGCTTGGATTCTTAATCTGTACTGCTTCACCGGAAAACGAACATTTAACTGGATGAGATAACCTACTATTCTCGTGTCAAAAGACAGGAGGATAGAGATGAACAGAGGAAGAAAGAGGAGACAGTACTACACTGGGGAACAGAAGGTAGCGATCCTGAAGCGGCACCTAGTGGAGCAAGAGGATGTATCGACGATCTGCGAGGAGCTAAAGCTGCATCCGACGGTATTCTACGAGTGGCAGCGGAGGTTCTTCGAGAACGGAGTGAAAACCTTTGAGTCGGAGGAGAAGCAGGAGTCCAAGCAGCCCCGAGACAAGGTAGAAGCCCTTGAGGCTAAGCTCAAGCGCAAGGACTCTGCCATGGCAGAGCTCGTAGAGGAGCTGATAGCAGAAAAAAAAGAAATGGGGACCTCTGATGAAGCGGTGGGTAGAACCGCAGACTCGGGACTCGGTGGTGGACTTTGTGCACCACTGGGAGGAGCGAACAAGCCTTCAGCAAGGCTTGTTCCTCCGCCATTTGGGACTACGAAGGAACAAATTCAACTCATGGGAATCTCGTTACGGGCTAGAGAACTTTCATAACGGCAAGATCCACCGGGACTTCTGGCTCGAAGAGTGGGAGAAGGAAAAGATCTCTGAGTACTATCGGTTCCATGCTACCGAATGGTATCGAGCAGTTGCATATCGGATGATGGATGAAGATGTTGTAGCAGTGGCGCCCTCTACGGTGTATCGAGTGCTAAAATCGCAAGGATTCTTCACTCGATGGAATGAGCGACCCGACTCGCTGAAAGGGTCTGGATTTCGGCAGCCGCTCAAACCCCATGATCACTGGCACGTGGATATCTCGTATCTTAACTTGTGTGGGACCTTCTACTACTTCATGGCGGTGCTTGATGGCTGCAGTCGCTACATCATGCACTGGGAAATCAGGTAGTCGATGACGGAGCGCGACGTAGAATTGGTGATTCAGAGAGCACGAGAGCTTTTCCCAGATGCCAAGCCGAGGATCATAAGCGACAACGGCCCCCAGTTCGTCTCCAGAGACTTTAAGGAGTTCATTCGAGTCTCTGGTCTGAGCCACGTTCGAACGTCGCCGTACTACCCACAGGCTAATGGAAAGTTCGAGCGGTTCAACAGGACGATTAAAACTGAGTGTGTCCGCCCGAAGGCTCCTCTCTCGCTGGCTGACGCCAAGAGGATCGTTACTGACTTCATAGAGATGTACAACTTCAAGCGCTTACACAGCGCTCTTGGCTTTATTAGGCCCTATGATAGGCTGGTTGGACGACATGAAGAGATCTTTCAAGTAAGGGACGCCAAACTTGAGGCAGCTCGAGCACGAAGGAGGGTAGTGAGAGAGCACGGGCTCTTGGCTGCTTAAACATTAACCCTATGACTATGAGGATTGTAGGTTATCGAAAGTCTCTAATGTTCATTTCCAGCTGAAGCGGTACAAGAGAGAATCGATCCTACTAGCGAGAATAAGTTCCAGGTAAGCCCATGATAACTAAAATAATAAACTTCTTTGCCCTAAGCACCATCTTAATCGTGTTCGCACTCTCTGCTATCGGTACGATAGCTTCTGATGGTTTTGCTCAAAACGGCACGATATCCGGGACAGGACCAAAGGTTAAAAAGTTTTTAGCAGGAAGTACTCGGCTCTACTCCCTAGCATCGACGGCAACTTTTGCTCGTGAGCTGACAGCGAATAGAAGCTATAAACTTACCGTTCCAGCGGGCCCTTATGTTGTGATCTCTGAAGTACTGGGGAAAAATGAAAATGCTGTTACGCTGAAAGTTGTATCTGCTGGTAAAGGTAAACGAGCGGTGGTTCAGCAAAAAGCTGCGATTGCATCCCCGCCAGCCGTAAGGGTGAGTGTAGGCAACATTCTTTTAAAAACTCCAACCGGGAAAACGATTAAGTCGACAAGCGGTAAGAATATCACTGTTGACGGTCTAGTTATCGTAGACCTGCTGAACTCGAATAATTCCTGCGGGTTCGCTGTTTTCGAGGACCGACAATTCGGTAGATTCAAGGACATATTAAAAGAGGTCAAGCTTCAATCTTCAAAATTCGCTAAAGACAGAATAAATCTCAAGGAGGCACTCGCAGTTCTCAATGCAAATGCACCACAGTATCGTCTTACCGGTTCAGTTGAGGTTACCCCGGATCAAGAAGAACTGACCGGAAACGCATCTCTGCAGATTGTGAATCTTGAGACTGGTGAGATTGTTTGGCAGAAAACTTTTACAAACGGAGAAAAGAGTTTTGCTAAATTCTCTGAACCACTAGCTCAGGCAGCAGCAGATGCCCTGTGCATTCCCCGGGAGATCTCAGGAACTTTTACGGGCAAACAAGAGATTTCTGGTGGTGGCATCGCAGTTACCTATGCGTGGCTTGGAAGCGCTCGGTTCATCTTTCAAAGCTATCTGGCTGAGGATCCCTCAAAACCAACTGAATATACCGCTGCTCTCTATAAATTTGACTCAGGAGAGATCTCATCCTACTCAGCCAATGGAACAAATAATGGCTGCTCTGTAAGAGGAGAAGCTACCCAGCTTCAGCCAGACTTTCCCTCATCCGGAATCTTACTGGTATACCTTAAACCGCAGAGCACCAATGGCTACCGATATGCGCTTTCTGTTTCGCTTTCAAAGCAAGACGGGGTAGCGATTACCATTACATGCCCGGACAGCACTGATACCCGCCTTGATGCTGCGACCGCTGAGCTAGTGACCTCAAGTTCAGAAGAGAATCTCCCCGTAACTCCAAACCTGAGAAGTTTCTCGGGAGCGTTTACTTATGAAGGTATAGAGATGACGTGGGACTTTAATTCTAAGCTCTGAGAGTCAAGTATCACAACGATACCCGAGTCACTGGAAGAGATATCTACCGACAAATCGCGTATGCAACCACGTACCAGCTATCATTGGTTGAAGTCGTCTCATAGGCTCTAACCGAATGTCCATTTCCAAAAATTACGGAACTAGAATTACTCAGAGCTACTGGGCCGTTGTATGGAATGCCCAAGCCGTCTAGGACGCCGCCTGAACCAGTCAGATACTGCTTACCTGCAGGACAATCGGCTCGAGCTGCTTTGGGAGATTCACTGCCTGTTAAATCTGAAACTTTTGAGACTATGGTGACATTCAGGAGTCCAGATGGTCCCGGTACCCCTTGGTCGCCTTTTGGCCCCTGAGGACCTGTTTCTCCCTGCAGTCCTTGTTCACCTTTGGGACCCTGCGGTCCTACCGTTTCTTGAGCTCCCGTCGAGCCAATTATTGCATTTATAGTCGACGCATCTAAGCTATTATTTACTATTGTGGTCAGTTCCTGCCTGCGAAAATCAGCTAAAAGTGTGCTTCTTCTATCCGAAAAGATCAGCGCAGTTTTTTTCGAAGGCGCAACTCACCACAATAGTAAATAATAGCTTAGATGCGTCGACTAATGCTTCCCTTTGGGAGGCTTGCACGTCCGTCTGATCCAGGGCCTGTTGAAAATAGGAGGTCATAACGTTACAGTTTAGAAGAAGGCCACAGAGCCCCTAGATCGGATCGGCGCCCAGGAGCGAGATAGACCGGAGAAGTTATGCATGAAAGCATAGTCAGCAATAAGCCAGTAACGATTGATCAGCTAAAACGGGATCTGCTGAATCTGGGCATCTCGTCGGGGGATACTCTGATGGTTCATGCTTCTTTGAGAAGCATTGGCTCTATTGAGGGTCGTGGTGAGGGGCTCATTTCCGCGCTACTGGGTGCTCTTGGGGCCCACGGAACGTTGATGGCCTATGCGGATTTTGAGTGGACGCCTGAGCTCCCATATTTCGATCAGACTCGTAGCCCGGCCCAGTCCAAGTATGGGGTCTTTGCGGAGTTGGTTCGTACACATCCCCATGCGGTTCGGTCTGCAAATCCAGGTGCATCGATGGTGGCGATCGGAGAGCGGGCAAACTGGTTGTGCGAGAACCATCCGATCGCATATGGATACGGGCCTGATGGACCGCTCGGAAGATTGGTATCGGTCGGCGGAAAGGTGCTGCTCCTTGGTTCTGACCTCGATCAAGTTACCCTTTTACACTTGGCGGAGCATCTTGCGGACCTCCCTGATAAGCGGATTGTTTATCGGACCGTAGACGTTATGCGAGATGGTGGAACGGTCGAAGCGATTACCATTGAGGAGTTTGACACCTCTGATCCGGTTGTGCCGACGATGCCGGAGAAGCTCTTCGCCGCTATTGTTGGAAACTTCCTGAAAATGGGCTCCGCCTCGAGTGGTCGAGTCGGTCGGGCGACAAGTCACCTCCTACCTGCGGAGGATCTTGTGACGTATGCGGTTTCTATAATGGAGCGTGATTATGGCAGGAATCGTGACTGATGCTTCGCGAGATGCCACTAACATACCCTGACAGTGAGTCTGATTTAGGTCGCAGGACTAGAAATCGGGTAGCGTCCAATATCTGGAAAGTGTCGGTAATAAAAGTGCTATGTGCCACAGGATAGGCGCTCCGCTGGGTGCCCGATCACCCTTTAAATCTCCCGAGTACTATTCGGGTTACTTGAATACAGTAGGCAAGCGCTAACGGAAGGTCAGTGTGGATTTTTTCCCCAGTTTGGCGAAGTGGCGATCCGCACATCGTCCAGCTCAGAACGAAGATACCTTGTCACAAAAAACCTGCAAGTCAATAATTAACCGTGGGCGCATAATCCCCCCTTGTGTAGGATTTACTGGCCTGCCGCTCTTGTACCACCCGCGGTTTCCCAGTAACGCCTGAATGTAGCGACGCATGAATATCTTTAGCTACCGATTTGTGACCTACGCCATCGCCGTCGTATGGCTCCTTTTCGGGCTTCTCGGAAAGCTAGTACCCATCACCACAACACACAATCAGATCGTAGCACGGGTATTCGGTAGTGATATTAGCGCACCGATCACCGCAGCGATCGGTATCGGAGAGCTGTTTATGGCTCTCTGGGTGATAAGCGGGAGATGGGCCCGTATATGTGGTTGGCTACAGATTGCTCTGGTTGTTACGATGAACTGTATCGAGCTTACCGTCGCTCGGGATCTGCTGCTGTGGGGACCGATGAATGGGGTCTTTGCTCTC
This sequence comes from Bdellovibrionota bacterium, assembly GCA_044351795.1. GTDB lineage: Bacteria > Bdellovibrionota_C > UBA2361 > UBA2361 > OMII01 > OMII01. The sequence continues at coordinate 5,346 of JBILFA010000146.1, forward strand.
CTTTTTGTCAGTGTAGTGTACCTGAATATGGTCGCGCCGTCACGTAAGCTCGCCGATAATAAAGGGAATTCACACCAGCTATGATCCCACAACTCTTTCGCCATCCATTCGGGGTTGAAGCATTCTTCGAGCATTCGCTCGTCCTCTCTTATGCGGCACCTAAGGAGCTTCTCGCTCCGCGACTCCCACCTCATCTGGAGCTGGATACGTTTGGTAATGACCTCGGGTTTATTGCTGCCGCTTTTGTTGATACCCGGAATCTCCGACCACACGGTTTTCCGACCTGGCTAGGGCGTGACTTCCTGCTCGCTGGATACCGTATATTTGTTCGCTACCGCGACGCTCGCGGCCGGCGATTACGCGGGCTGTATATCCTTCGCTCCGAGACGAATCGTTGGCAGATGCAGATTCTCGGTAACATCTTTACGAGCTACAGCTACAGGCGAAGCGCACTTACTATGTCGACTACGTCGCGGAATATCTCCGTATCCTCGCCTAACGGGCTTGTCGTCGAGGCCACAATTCCTAACGAGGGAGAAATCCCGGCTCTGCCAGAGCTGTCACCGTTTTCGTCGTGGAAGGAAGCCCGTCGCTACTCGGGCCCACTACCGTTTACCTTCTCATTCGATAGTCGCCGCTCCGAAATGGCGGTCGTTCAGGGGGTTAGGGAGGGCTGAGAGCCGCAGCCGGTCGAAATTGTTAAAGCATCGATCCCAACCCTTCGAGAGCTCGGCTTTGCTGATGCCAAACTGGCGAACGCTTTCGTTGTCAGGCGCATCCCGTATTCATGGAAAGCCGCGGTCATTGAGCGCCTCCCACACGCAACCCCCCACAGCTCCGCCAATCCCACTGCCGAGCTACTTATGGAGGAAGATGACGTTTCCTAATCAGACCAGTCTCGTCCCTACCCGCTCACACTTTCAGGGTGTCTGGAATATCGTCCGCTTTAACTACGAGTTCTTCGTCCTCTCGTTTTTAGTGGTCGTGTTTAGTTTCTGTTTTGCGCAGGTTGCCGAGACAGAATGGGTCCAAGTGTGTAGCTATCTCGTGTCAGCTGGAGCGTTCGTAGCAACACTCGTGTCACTCGGTGTGTCGTGGTACGTCTACGACTACTCCCCGCTCTACTCCTTTCACTGGCTAGATCCACTGCTTCCTCATAAGACTGGGCACGCGCTCAACATTCACGCTGGATTCGATGAAACCAGCGAGGGCTTGCTCGCTCGCTACCCCGGATTTTCACTCGAGGTAGTCGACTTCTACGATCCCCTTCGCCATACAGAGCGATCCATTAAACGTGCCCGCCGCGCTCAACCCACCTTCCCCGGGACAAGAACAGCCTCGGCAGCCGACCTTCGACTACCTGCTCAATACTATAAAGAGATATTCCTCATCCTCGCCGTGCACGAGATTCGCGACCGAAACGAACGCGTCACTTTCCTCGAACAGCTTAAGACAGCTCTTACTCACGATGGCACAATCATCGTCGTAGAACACGCACGTGATCTGGCTAATTTCCTTGCGTACTCGGTCGGATTCCTCCACTTTTTGCCGATTCGACAGCTCCGCGGGGATTTCACGGCAGCAGGATTAGAGATACGGCACCACTCTCGCATAACACCTTCCATCCGGGTATACTCGCTCGTCAGCGCATGATTACACATCTTTACATCGCCGGGGCTATCTTACTGTTGCTAGCGCTTCTTCACGCCTTCTTCCCGCGTCAATTTGGCTGGCACGCCGAGCTTTCGTGCGTCTCCCTTCTCACACGCCAGATCTTCTTCGTTCATCATTTTTTTATCGCGCTAACCGTTGGTCTCATGGGTCTCCTTACCCTTTCATCGGCACACGAGCTCCTCGCGATCCCCCTTGGTAGACGCATCCTCCTCGGCTTTGCGGCATTCTGGTTCTTACGCTTGATCTGTCAGCTGTTTGTATATGCACCCAAACTTTGGCTAGGAAAGCTTTTTGAGACCACAATTCAGGTAGCATTCACAATACTCTGGATCTACCTCAGCTGTGTGTTCTTTATTGGCTATCGAACCGGCAACTAGCTAGTTTCTATCAGCCAGGACAGAAACCGGAGACAAGATTGAGGGATAGTAAAATCAATTCACTTTTTGCAAATAGTTGATCTGCGGTAGTTGCTCTAATCACGGCCAGCAGAAACCTGCGGAAAGCGATTATGCGAGGGTCGACATTGTTAGTCTGCAGCTCCGCGTCAGGGTTTCAAGGGGTCAAGTAGAGTTTGGAAGGGTGAGCTAAGTTGTCAAAAACAGCACTTTACATACACCCCTGCCATCCCGTCACCGAGAAAGCGGGTCTAGAAGTCATCAGGCGCCGGCTCGAATGAGTCGTACGAAGGAAGTTCATCGACTGTGTGGTGAGCCTGTCGAACCGTAGCCTGTGCGGTGTCGATGAACTTTTCTCCCTGTACCGGGGCTACTATTTTCGGAGTTAGCACACAACTTCCATCGCTCTTCTCCGATAATTACGTTCATGGCAAAGGCGATGAAATATCACCCTCACGGGAGAGTACTGTTCT
>JBILFA010000218.1:0-7737 GCA_044351795.1 Bdellovibrionota bacterium
GGACCTTTTCTGCCTCTCGACATCATTCAATATTGCCGAGCGACATTCGTTAGCAGTGTTTGAATCGGCGAAAACCCGTACCTTTCTCGCAGCGACTCCCAATCATCGATGAAGATCCTCGTGCTTCGTAGGGAATATAAGCGGGCATTCGCCGGAGAATCTGTGTTGCCGGACAGGAACTAGATAGTTAATGCGGCACCGATCTTTACGTTATAGAAGAGGAGAAGAGGTGCTTGCGGCTCGCAGTGCCATACAGGAGTTTCGTTAGGCACAGGCGAGGATGATACGGGTCGAAGAAGCGCACGAGATTTCCGGTCGTGGCGGCTGTCAGTGCGCTATGGATAGTGCGCTACGGATGACGGGGTTCATCCATCAGAGGAACAACGATAACCTCTGCTCCCTTGACGGTCGACTCAACCTCGTTGGTTATTCGTCGGGCTATCTCGTGCACCTTCGCAAAGTTTTCTAGGGGTGCGAAGGAGATGAAGAGTTCGACGAAGATCCTTTTGCCGGTTCTTCGAGAGCGCACCTGGTGGACACCGGTATAGTGATCTCGGTGGCGTTGGAGTACCTCGCGGATAGGAACTTGCAGCGACTCCTCCAGTGCGCAGTCTATGAGGTCTGGCACCGATGATGATACCAACGCGTACGCAGACCAGAGCATGAAAAAAGAGAGCAGGATTGAGCAGATGCCGTCTAAATATTTCGTCCACTCGATGGAGCCAAGGAAGATCCCTGCGCCGAGAGAGAGCGCCACCACAACTGTCGCCATGGTCTTAGCCCGAAAGAGGCGCCACTGAGCATCTGAGACGGGAGATGCCTGCCTCCTAAAGGAGCGGTAGTTTGTAATCCACATAACTGTGTTGCCCAGGACCGAGAGCACAGCGAGGCCCAAGCCGAACTCCGCGCCAACTACAGGCTCAGGGAGCAGAAGGCGGCGTATGCCCGAGAGGAAGCACAAGAGGAATGTGACGAAGAGCGCTCCCCCGACCGCCATACACGAAAGCTGCTCGAGCTTGCCGAATCCATAATTGAATTGCTTGGTATCCGACCGCGCCACCTTCCTGAGGATGATCCACGACACAACGATAGCTATAAACTCCGCTGAACATCGCAGAAGATCGGCCAGAAGCGTTGTCGAGTTCGAGATGACCGCAGCGTACACGGTAGGGATGAGAGATATGAAGGTAGCCGCCACCGCAACGAGGACCAGACGTTCCCGTTGCATCGCTTCAGTCTCAGTATCTGTGTTCGGTTGCGTACTAGTCATCGATACAAACTCTCGTTCCGTCAGTCGATCGGTTCGAATCGAGCGGTGAAGTGTCGTAAAAAAGGCGGCTCGTACACGAGGCGCATGCCCTTGAGGGCGTCCTTCATAGCGACCAGTTCTCCCATGCCCTCCAGGATATAATCGAAGTGGCTTTGTGTGTAGACCCTACGTGGAAAAGCGAGTCGGACGAGCTCCATTGATGCGGGAACAAAACCGGCAGGATCGCGGCTCGTACTCGCATACTTTCCGAACATGGCAGAGCCTATCTCGCACGATCGGATACCTTCAGCCAAGTAGAGTTCGCACGCCAAGGATTGACCGGGGAACTCGTGAGGCGGGATGTGAGGCAGGAATCGTTTAGCATCGATGTAGACTGCGTGCCCTCCGGCCGGTTGAACCGTTGGGATGCCGATGCGGTTAAAGCCGTCTGCCATGTAGCGAGTTACTGCAAGGCGATACTCGAGATACCGTTCGTCGAGTACCTCAACGAGGCCGACTGCGAGCGCCTCGAGGTCCCGGGCAGCGAGCCCTCCGTAGGTAGGAAATCCTTCAGTGAGGATGAGGAGCGAGCGCAGACGATCGACCCATCTCTCGTGGCGCAACGCGATAAATCCGCCGATGTTTACTAGTCCGTCTTTCTTCGCGCTCATGATGCAGCCGTCAGCGAGGGAGAAGATCTCTTGAGCGATCTCTCGCACAGATCTGTCACCGTGCCCCGGTTCGCGTTGTTTGATGAAGAAGGAATTCTCGGCGAAGCGACAGACATCGAGGATGAAGGGAATTCCGTACTTTTTGTAGAGGCAGGAAGCTCCCCGGATATTTTCGAGCGAAGCAGGTTGTCCCCCGCCGGTGTTGTTGGTGATAGTGAGCATACCGAAGGGTACGTTTTCACTCTCGCTCGACAGGAAGCCTTCGAGCGCCTCCAGGTCGATGTTTCCCTTGAAGGGATGGAGGTTTGATGGGTCTTTCCCTTCGGCGATCACAAGGTCTACCGCGACTGCTCCCATCTGCTCGATGTTCGCTCGAGTGGTATCAAAGTGGCTGTTCGATGGGATCTTCATCCCGGGCTTCACCAATGCTTGGCACAGGAGCCGTTCGGCAGCCCGGCCCTGGTGTGTAGGGATGACGAAAGGATATTCTGTGAGCTCTTGAACGACTCGCTCGAATTTGGCGAAGCTGCGAGATCCAGCGTACGATTCGTCTGCCACCATCATCGCGGCCCATTGACCGGCGCTCATGGCGGTCGTGCCGGAGTCGGTCAGGAAGTCAAAGGTGACGTGCTCAGCGGCTAGTAGAAAGAGGTTGTAGCCAGCCTCTTGGATAAACTTCTCTCGGGCCTCTCTGGTATGAAGCGCGAGAGGCTCGACTACCTTAATTTTAAAGGGCTCAATTATCGTGCGGTGCTGCACCATTAGCGTTTAGAATAGCATGTTCACCACCCAGCCGTCATGAGGTATGTTTGCTCCGTTCCGTCAGCATGGAGTCTTGTATGACCACCCCGCAGATCTTTCCAGTACCAGCAGCCTTGGCCCAAGATACCCTCATTACTCCAGCTACCTATGAGGAGCTCTACCGGCGCTCGGTGGAGGATCCGGAGGGGTTTTGGAGCGAGCAGGCGGCCACGAGCCTGTCGTGGCAGAGCCCGTGGGATTCGGTCCTCTCGTGGGATTTCCGCAAAGCCAGTGTGCGCTGGTTTGAGGGTGGGCGTCTAAACGTGAGCGAGAACTGCCTCGATCGCCATCTCCCCGTGCGCGGCGACAAGCGGGCAATAATTTGGGAGGGCAACGAGCCGGGAGAGACGCGCACTCTGACCTATCGTGAGTTGCATGGGAAGGTGTGCGAAACGGCCACGCTCCTGAGGGAGTTGGGGTTGAAGAAAGGAGATCGGGCGGCCATATACCTACCGATGATTCCCGAGGCGGCGATCTTCATGTTGGCGTGTGCGCGCATCGGGGTGATTCACACTGTAGTCTTTGCGGGTTTTTCCGCTGAGTCCTTACGAGATCGAATTAATGATTGCGGATGTCGTGTGCTCATCACCGCCAACGAGGGCTTGAGAGGCGGGAAGGGGATTCCGCTCAAGGGAACCTCAGATGAGGCAGTAGCCGAGTGCCCCCAGATCGAGAAGATAGTGGTTGTGCAACGTACTGAAACAGCCGTCTCGATGCAGCAGGGACGAGACGTCTGGTACCATGAAGCGCTAGCAGAGATAGCCGGCATCGACAACTCCGCGCCCGAGAGCATGGACTCAGAAGATCCGCTCTTCATCCTCTATACGTCGGGCTCTACGGGTAAGCCTAAGGGGGTGTTGCACACCTCTGCGGGGTACCTTCTGCACGCTACTCTAACGCATCGTTACGTATTCGACCTGCGCGAGAGCGATATCTATTTTTGCGCCGCCGATGTCGGATGGGTAACCGGTCACTCCTATGTTGTCTACGGACCTCTGAGTAACGGTGCTACTACTGTGATGTTCGAATCGCTCCCGACCTATCCAGATGCGGGGCGCTATTGGGACACGATCGAGCGCCATAAGGTTACGATCTTTTACACGGCCCCTACGGCGATTCGTGCTCTGGCGAAGGAGGGGGATCGCTTCGTGAAGGAGTATGATCGCTCGTCGTTACGAATCCTCGGTACGGTTGGTGAGCCGATCAATCCGGATGCATGGCTGTGGTACCACTCGGTGGTCGGAGACGGTCGATGTCCCGTCGTCGATACCTGGTGGCAGACAGAGACAGGCGGGATCCTGATCTCACCGCTTCCGGGGGCGACTCCTACTAAACCCGGTTCGGCAACCCGACCTCTCTTCGGTGTTCAGCCCGTCGTGGTGGATGAGTCGGGACGAGAGCTGACCGGTAATGGAGTGACTGGACGTCTCTGCATCAAGTTTCCGTGGCCTGGTATGGCACGCACTGTGTTTGGAGATCATGAGCGGTTCGTGCAAACCTATTTCACGACGTATCCCGGCTTCTACTTTACCGGCGATGGATGTCGACGAGACGAAGATGGCTACTATTGGATCACGGGACGAGTCGACGATGTCTTGAACGTTGCGGGGCATCGCCTCGGAACTGCTGAGATAGAGAGCGCTATCGTCCGTTCCGGATTGGTGGCGGAAGCTGCAGTCGTGGGTATCCCACACGAGATAAAAGGGCTCGGGATTGGGGCGTTTTGTGTTTTGCGCGACCAGATAGCGGAGGGTAGCGATATAATTAAAGGGATCGTGCACACCGTTCGAGAGATTATCTCTCCGATTGCAGCGCCGGATTTTATCTGGTTCGTGCCCGGACTCCCGAAGACTCGCTCGGGAAAAATTATGCGCCGCATCCTTAGAAAGATCGGCGAAGCCGAGTACGACAGTATCGGAGATATATCAACCTTGGCCGATCCCGCCGTGGTGGCCGATATTATTCGAATCGTCAAAGCCTCACGCGGCGAATAGTTAGCGGTCTCCTGAGGGGACATGTGTTACGAGCTCTTAATGGATCATTGCTGTAGGGCATGTCGACATGCGTAGTGCTTTTGAGGCCGATGCCGTCTATCTGAAAGGGGGGGGGATACTGTCTGGCGAAGGATGTCGGTGTATCAGCAAGGCGGATAAATGAGATCGTTCCCGGCTGAAGAGCATTTACTGCTGATACAGCATAGAGGAATCACCTAAGCAGTCGAGGCTAGAGGCTACAATTGCACCCTTTGGGAAGCGAGGCTTTTTCAAAAAACCGGAGCTATCGCCCTGTTTTGTGGACCTTTTCTCGCTACTCAATCTAAACCACCTACGGACTGCTCAGTACTTTAGAAGCTTAACGCACACAGGCGAGCCCAGCTGTCATACCTGCTGTAGACCTATTTCGGCGGTCTGAGTGGTTTCTCCTGTTTTGATGGAGCGTTTTGTGAACAGCACTAGTAATAAGCTTCCCCGTATACTTCACCGTGTCATAGCCGTTGTATGCTCGGCACTGGCTCTACCTACCCTGGCGATTGCTCAGACAGCGCCGGTATATAGGAGCTCCAATCTGGTGATGGGATACGTGAGGCCCGGCCAGCCGGCAGATGTGACCGGCTACTCTCAGTGCTTCACCTCCATCGGTGACTACCTGTGGCTGCGCTCAGACAACTCGAGAAACATCGAGCCCGTTTTTGAAGTTACGAGAGCAACCAATTCCATTCAGATCAACAAGAACGGCTATGCCGACGGTACAGGCTCGTATGTCTGTCACAACAACAGCTTCAATGATGATGAAATCATAGCCGGATATGCCAGTGCTGGCACTAACATCGGAGCAGGACTTACCTGCGTCATGAGTATCGCCAATTTCTCGAAAGCACGCGTAAGCGGCGGTAGAATACCTGGATCAGTGAGCTGCTCGTATAATCGTTCTACCGGTCAAATCGGTACGTCTGCCACGGACGCGGGCTCGATATCAAGTTGCGGTTATGTGTGCGTGAAACCTTCATCTCCCAAAACAACACAGGCGCAAGCTAAACGTTATCAGAGAATTTACACAGGAACCGAGAACGTAGGAAGCGGGCTGAACTGCGCACGGGGCGTTAACTACTTCTATACCGGATGTAGCGGAGCCGGCGTATCAACTGCCTTGTACGACCGTGCTACCGGCGTGGTGAACAAGGGCTACAGCGATGGCTGCGGTGAACACTCATTCAGTTACATGTGTGCTGCGGCTGCGAAGTTTCAATGTGCCGACGGTGTCGACAACGACCTCGATGGTGTGATCGACGCTCAGGATCCAGGCTGCTGGTCCAATCCCACCAACCCTGCCAGCTACGATGCCAACCGTCCTGACGAATCTGTGGCTACGACGCAGTGTCAGGATAGACTCGACAACGACGGAGATGGCGCTATCGACTTGGCTGATTTCAGCTGTCAGAACAGCCGAATCAAAAACGACGAGACCAATCCTAAAGCTCAGTGTCAGGACGGCCTGGACAACGACAGCGATGGCGCAATCGACCTCGCCGATTTCAGCTGCCAGAACAATCGGCAAAATAACGACGAAACCAATCCAAAGACACAGTGTCAGGACGGCCTCGACAACGACAATGACGGGGCGATCGACTTGGCCGATTTCAGCTGTCAGAACGACCGACAGAAGAACGACGAGGCGAGTCCGCGGTCACAGTGTCAAGACGGCCTCGACAACGACAGTGATGGCGCAATCGACCTGGCCGATTTCAGCTGCCAGAACAATCGGCAAAAGAACGACGAAACCAATCCGAAGTCGCAGTGTCAGGACGGCATCGACAACGACAATGACGGGGCGATCGACTTAGCCGATTTCAGCTGCCAGAACGACCGACAGAAGAACGACGAGACGAATCCGAAGTCACAGTGTCAGGATGGCATTGATAACGACAACGACGGTGCGATTGACCTGGCTGATTTCGCCTGCTCGGGAAAACAAGACAATAGCGAGTCCGATGTAAATTCACAATGTCAGGACGGCATCGACAACGACAATGACGGTGCGATCGACTTGGCTGATTTCAGCTGTTCGGGCAATCAGGACAACGACGAGACGAATCCTAAATCCCAGTGTCAGGACGGACTCGACAACGACAACGACGGTGCGATTGACCTGGCTGATTTCAGCTGCTCGGGCAAGCAGGACAACGACGAGATGAATCCTAAATCCCAGTGTCAGGACGGACTCGACAACGACAACGACGGTGCTATCGACCTGGCTGATTTCAGCTGTTCGGGCAAGCAGGACAACGACGAGACGAATCCGAAGTCACAGTGTCAGGACGGCCTCGATAATGACAACGACGGTGCGATCGACTTGGCTGATTTCAGCTGTTCGGGCAAGCAGGACAACGACGAGACCAATCCGAAATCCCAGTGTCAGGACGGCCTCGACAATGACAACGACGGTGCCATCGACTTGGCTGACTTCGGCTGCTCGGGAAAACAAGACAATAGCGAGTCCGATGTAAATTCACAGTGTCAGGACGGCCTCGACAACGACAATGACGGTGCGATCGACTTGGCTGATTTCAGCTGCTCGGACAGACAGGATAACGACGAGACTAATCCGAAATCCCAGTGTCAGGACGGCATCGACAACGACAACGACGGCGCTATCGACTTGGCCGACTTCGGCTGCTCGGGCAAACAGGACAATAACGAGTCCGATGTGAACTCACAGTGTCAGGACGGTATCGACAACGACAATGACGGTGCTATCGACCTGGCTGATTTCAGTTGCTCTTCACCTCAGGACAACGACGAGACGAATCCGAAATCGCAGTGTCAGGACGGCATTGACAACGATAGCGACGGTGCTATCGACATGACTGACTTCAGCTGTTCGAGCAAACAGGACAACGACGAGGCGAATCCAAAGTCACAGTGTCAAGACGGCATAGACAACGATGCCGACGGGGCGATCGACAGGGCGGATTTTAGCTGTTCGAGCAATCAGGATAACGACGAATCCGATCCTAAG
>JBILFA010000147.1:0-7619 GCA_044351795.1 Bdellovibrionota bacterium
GAACGTAAACGTACCCGAAAGTGCTTAGATTCCGGGTAGGTGCACGTTTACGAGCACGAGCACGTTCACGTGCTGTGAACTATCATCCACAGTTTGCGATACAGTCTCTTCGGGTGCCGCAACCCGCACGCGTTGTTGCGCGAGAGACCTTGCTGAACGGCAAAGGGATTTTACTCTCTGACAACCACCGAAATCCCAGCGAAATCCGGCGCGGGGCCATCGGGGTTTTGAAAGAGCCACTTAAGAAGGGACTGATAGAACCCAAAAAGCGGGATCTGAGCGGAAACCTGCTGGCGGATCTGCTCGCGTCGACTCTTGAAGCCTGCATGGCTCTCACGGGTGAGATGCTCACGTTCGCGCCAAAAATTGCGCAACGGCTGAACCTGGATCTCGAACATTCGACCGTTCCACCGCACCACCGACTTCATCGCCTCCCAGCCACTGCCCTTCTCGTGCTGCCGCAAATAATTCTTCGTTTCGATGAACGAGAGTTCGCGAGCGTCTTCCCTATCGAGCATCCCCACTTGCTCGAGTCGCCCCTGGTCGAACGAGAGTTTTTCGAGCGTGGCGTGTAAGGCGAGAGCCTCGCCCGGCGTTCCGACGACGATTTTTATGCCGAAGATGTCCTTTACGTAACGACTCAAATGTCGCAACTGCTTATCCCGTTCGACAAGCGTGTCGAGCCCGAAGATCTCGTCGACTACCTTATTCCACAGCTCTTCTTCGGCCTTGATGCGGCTGATGACCTTGTGGATATTGAGAGAATTAGGCTCGGTGGGTTGATACTCCACGACGTTCGCAACTAGAGAGGGAACCAGCCAGGTCTCACCGTCAAAATACTGCAATTTTCTGAGCTGTCGGCTTCCCAAATCGAGATCGATAGTAGAGTACAGATCAAGCCGAGAGATGAGTTGGGTCAGCGTGAAGCGCTCTCCATTTGAAGGAACCTCTCCTATAACGACGCTCTGGAGCTGATACTGACCGAAGAACGAGTTGCAGAAGAGCTCGCACAGGCGATGCAGACTCTCCTCTCCCCTTCGTATCATGCGATCGAACGCCCCACGGCATTCCCGCAAGTGCGCCCGTGAAAAAACGATCTCTTGAATGTGGTCGGCATTACACAGAAGACGCTCTCTGACTCCAGTGAGGTACACTACGAGGTCGTTCAGAAGCGGTTCCTGACTCACCATCCATAGCGGCGAGCGAGCTCGAGCCTCTTGAATTGCCTCAGGCACATGATTTACCAACGACAGCTCTTCCACTGAATCGGACATGACAAGAAGGGGTTCCGTGAGTGATTTCAAAAAGGCGGCCGCAGCAGATGTTGATCGCCCTTGAACCTAGACGCTGCTGGCACGGTCGGAGGGAATCGAACCCCCAACCTGCGGATTTGGAATCCGCTGCTCTACCAATTGAGCTACGACCGTAAACCGGGGGAGAGGATAGCACAACTTTCGAGAATTGGAACGCCCGCCGGGCGGTCGCAACCTAGTGCTGTGCCAAGACTAATAAGTTTTTCACGCGACAAGGGCCCTCGCCGCATTAGGCCTGCTGATTCTCTGTTCGAATTGCGACGGAAACACCATAGAAGCCACGACCACCTCGACATATCGCAACTAACGCTGTCGTCGAGTACGTGCACCTACGGCATTAACCGCGGGTGCATCCGTGTGCTTCACACAGGAAGGATAATGGTGGTGAGGGTGGGGTTCGAACCCACGTAGGCCGTAGCCAGCAGATTTACAGTCTGCCCCCTTTAGCCACTCGGGCACCTCACCATCTGAGAAATGAGTGTACGCTGAAAGTGGAGCCCACGACGGAACTCGAATCCGTGACCTCTTCCTTACCAAGGAAGTGCTCTACCGACTGAGCTACATGGGCACCGGTCTCCAACGAGGCGGCATTATGGTCAATTACCTACCTCAAGTAAATACACGCTATTGGAGAGTTTTAAGGAATTGAAATTTTCTCCCTTGGGGGATACCTTAGCGCTCCGGCTACTTCTGTGGTAAGACACCCTGAATTACGTCGTTTCGCTGGCATAGCTCAATTGGCAGAGCAACTGATTTGTAATCAGTAGGTTCCCGGTTCAAGTCCGGGTGCCAGCTCCACTCCCTACTCCTACCGATATGATCAAGGGCATAGTGCCTAACGGCTTCCGGCTCAACCAAACAGCTGCTGCTGCGCCTGCTCACAGATTATTTATCAGCACCGATGGATGCTTTACCCGCCGCTCGACTGAGATGAGATAGAACCGCTCTTTCACCAGCGACATCCGAAGGCAGCATGAGCGGCGCTCCATGCCGGGATGCCGGGAAGTTGCGCCGGCACAGAATCCGTCCTAGCGCCCACATCTCTCATAACCGGTACGTCCAATCCGCTGATCTCAATCATGGCGATCCGAGCCGATGGCGGTGAACCTCTGCAGTGTCTACGGTTACCCCGAATTTTCAGGAGTAAGGAGAAATTTATGAAAAGCACATTACTGGCAAAGCTTACTTTGCTCTCTCTCGCTGTACCGCTGCTACCGCTCAACGACTCGTTTGCAGAAGATAGGGCACTCGATCGCTCATCGAGCTCATTCAAGGAGGCGGAACACTCACTGCAACGATCAACTGAAGTGTATAAAGCTATCTCGGAGTCTACCGATCAAAAGATACCCCAAAACGTACTCAATCGCGCAAAGTGCGTTGCTATCTTTCCAGACACCAGAACGGTATCCCTCGGTGTCGGAGGAACTCACAGCGACGGCGTTGGATTTTGCAAAACAGCTCAGGGTACGTGGGAGAATCCGATGTTCCTCAACCTAACCGGTGGTAGCATCGGCCTTCAAGCCGGTTACAAGTCCGCAGATATGGTGGTGTTCATAACCGGAGATAAGGCACAGGATGCTCTCCGACGCGGGGAATTTCGTGTTGGCGGAGAGATGAGCGCCGTTGCCGGAAGCTTCGACAAAACCTTCGAGCCCAGCCGAGCCGAGGCCGTCGTATATCGGAGGACAGAGGGACTTTTCGCCGGTGCTACCATAGACGGAGTGAGCATCACCCGTGACGAGGACGACGAGAGCGCCTTTTATGGAGCTCGTAAACCTTCGTTGACTGCCTCGATTCCATCGGATTTAAATCAGCGCGTCAATGAACTCAAAGAAGTTCTTCCTAGCGCAGTAGGATAATGAAGTGAGCGGTGCGACGTGCCGCTGCTCTTGGGTTGTTCGTTTTCGCCGCCTTCTGCGGCGAAAACTCTTTAATCGTGCAGGCGAATATTTACATACGTGTCCACTCATCGTGCTGAGCCGACTCCTGCTCCACCACTCGTTTGATGGCTTCATCGGCCATTGTGAAAGCATGGAAGATTGTATCGCGGATCTCCGACCACTCCTTACCTGTCCACAAGGAACTCGCCATCCACAGCTTTGCCAAGTCCGGTTCTACCTCTGACCACGGCGGCGCAGACTTGCCATATCGCAAGCGCTCCTGCGTTCCGAAATATATCGCGCTTTTTACCTCGTCATAGGACTGCTCAGTCGAGCCTACCCGCTGCTCAAACTCCCCCCTCCAATACTCGTCGACATCAGATGGATTCATGAGCTCGGCTAACGCATCTCCTGCCAAACCGCCGATCAGACCTCCCGCGGCAGCCCCCAAGATAATCCCTACCGGCCCGCCTATGGCGCCGACCGCAGCTCCGGCCATCGCTCCCGAAGTGCCTCCAGCCACTGTTCCAATCGGATGAAATCCGGGTTCTCCGGTGAGAGGATCGCGATTGCGTTCCCGGTCAGCGATCTCTTCACCGCTATTCATAGGCTCACCACTTCATAGATTTATCGTTTGAGTTTACCACTCGTTCCCATACCCTACGCCGACATACTGGGAGAGCCATGAGCACGGGCATACGGGTACCACTAACAATCACGTTCTCATACTGGCGTAATTCACATCCCACAGCACGTGCGGAACTAGAGAGGTGTTATGACTATTATTTGGACTATCATCATCGGCTTCTTCATCGGACTTATCGCTCGCGCACTCATGCCGGGCAGAGACGCCGCTGGATTCGTTGTGACTACGGTAATCGGTGTCGCGGGCGCACTCGTCGGCTCCCTCATAGGACGGGTGTTGGGCTTATATGGCGAAGGAGAACCTGCCGGGTTTATCATGTCGGTCATCGGCGCGATCCTCCTTCTTGTCCTTTACCGATACCTTGCACCGTCGACATCCGTTACCCAATTGTAGGTACGATGCCTCCTGTCATGTAGAGTGCGGTGGGTGAAGGTATGGAGAACCTAACAGCGCGGCGATGGCTTCGAGCGTCTGCGGCGATAGTTCGCCGCGCTCCTTTGCGATCTCGAGGGCAGCGCCGCCGAGAGTTTGGTACAGGACAACGTACAATGGGGAAAGTTCCTCGAGTGCTCGTATGTGTTCGTTCACAACCGAAACTTCGCCGCGTACTACCGGACCGGTAAGGGCTCGCTGAGAACCAAGGGCAAGAAGGCTATCGACTGCACTACGCACGATCGGCTCGAGCAATCCGCGCACGACGTCTTCGGGAAGCCCGGCCGAACGGTACAGACGTTGTGCAACATCTATCGCTGTGACTACATAATTACTGGCGAACACATGCCCAGCGTGGCACACGACCTTGGACTGCGGCTCGATGGTAAAAACGTGCGCCTGGACGGCGAGGCATATCTTTTTCAAAAATTCAGTCACGTCGAGGTCTCCCTCGAGCGCACAATAGGTACCCGCGAAGCTCTCAGTTGCGAGCTTCTGATCGGCGAAACTCCTTACGGGATGAAGAGAGCCTACCGAGGCGCCGTGTGCCCTGAGACAATCGAGGCAGTCGGAAGAAAGCGCCCCACTGCAATGAAATACCATGTCTCCACACCGGAGATGTCCGCTCAACGAGAGTCGTTCTGCAACCTTGCTAATTTCACTGTCGGGAGTAGAGATCATCCACACCGGCGCAGGTAGCATGTGCTCAATCGCCCCACATGCGGTTCCCTCCCCTAGTTCCACAACTGCGCGCTCGGCAGAGGTTTGAGTACTGTTACATACCGAGCCGACCCGTAGGACTCCCGCACCCATCCACAGCGCTGCCATAGCTCCGCCGAGCTTGCCTAGACCCACGATATTGAGTGTTTGCGGCATAGTTTGAGAGTCCACGTTACAACTAAGCTCCTTCTATGGGATTATGCCATCGGGACAGTTTGAGTTGGGCGTACTAGTCTGATTGCTGCGAAAACCGATCCTGCCTGGTTCTTTCAGGATAGAACGGCTTCCCTTTGGAATAAAGGCTCATCGTCGAGTCGAGTGGGTAGTGTGTGGCCCAGCCCCTGAGCGGGGTTATGCAAACAAGAAGGGGGGAATACAAAGAGAGCGGGAGCGCAGCGAGGGTGAGGAGCATAGAAAACTCGGTATGATGCCCCCTCGCTAACCTCTCTCTCCTCTTTGTTCACTTCGGTGCTTGAGCCGGCCTTACGTGGTGGTTATAGGCCCAATCACCAGCCTCGCTGCAATGAAAGCCCAAGGAAGCGCGCGCATCGGTGAAAGCTTACTCGACGCGCACAACGATCTGAATTAAAACAACGCATGGTCATGAACGAGCTCTCGAAACCTGAAAAATATCGCGCTGCTCTGAGGATTTTGTCGGCGCTCCTCCTGCTCGCCTTCATCGCGGCGTTGTGGTTGATCGTTCGCCCTTTCGTTACCCCCCTTTTGTGGTCAATTATCCTAGCCACCTCTACATGGCCGGTATTTCTCCGGGTACGACGGAGTCTCCCCGCACCTCCCTATCTGGCACCGCTGTGCACGACTCTGATCCTTGGTCTCGTATTACTCTTAGTTATCGTTCCGCTTCCACTCCAGCTCGCCGCGGAGATAGCTGAACTTCGCACCCACCTCTCAGCGCTCGATCTCGCCTCGCTGAAGCGTTCACTGGCTGCGATACCTCTCATAGGGCCGCTCGTCGGTCATATCCTGGATAGAGCCCTGACCGAGCCGCTTGATCTCAGTTCTCTACTTAGTGAACACCAACGGGCCTTCCTTTCGTTCGCAACCGCGGCGGCTCGTGGTGTTTTGACCACCGTGGTAGTGACGGTCGCCGCTCTCATCGGCTCTTACTTTCTCTACAGGCACGGAGAGAGCCTTCTCAATCAGCTTCGACGCATCTTGGAACGCATCGGGGGAGAGAACATTCCGAGATTATTGGACACTGTGAACGTCACGGTACGAGGCGCTGCCTACAGCGTACTGGCAACTGCTGTTGTTCAGGGGCTACTCGCCGGTATCGGATACTTCGTCGCGGGAGCCCCTGTTCCACTGCTGCTGGCGATGGTCACGATGATATTCTCATTGATTCCGTTCGGCCCCCCGTTCGTCTACATACCGGTCGCAGCGTATCTGCTCTTCCTCTCGGGGCTTCCTTGGTATCACGGTGTCGGATTGGGCCTGTGGGGATCCATCGTCGTTAGCACTGTCGACAATCTCCTAAGGCCGCTCTTCATCAGTCAGACCACAAAAGTCTCTCCGATCCTGGTGTTTATTGGAGTGCTCGGGGGGATCGCGGCCTTCGGATTAATCGGGGTGTTCATCGGCCCAGCCCTGATAGCTGTGGCACACTGGTTGTGGCTGGATTTTAGTCAGACCAAGGAAGGACTGCTTTAGCCTATGCGCCCCAGGATCCTCGCTACACAGCGCTCTCCTCGTTATCAAGCACGCAAGTATCCGCCGGTAGAGGCGATGAACCACTCGACCCGGACGTAATCTTCACGTGCCCTTTAATCTTCAGCGCATGACTGAAGATGACATCACCCTGAACGGTAAAGCTCTCCGCTTCTACCAGTGAAGGCACAACCTTTACACGGGCCTCGAAGTCCTTCAAAAGTCCGTAGTAGTGACTGTCGAGCGATACCAAGGGCAGTCCAGGAAGTGTACGATCACGACTTACTACCACCGTGTAATCACTCTTCAGCTCGTAGGCATCAGAGCGCACCACCAAAAGATCACTATTGCTCTTCACCGGAGCAAACCGTGAACGCGGGACTTGAAGCGCTCGCGCGCCGTCGAACACCTCTATAGCCGCCCCCATTGCTGTTTCCACCTGAATGACCGGCCTACTGGTACGATCGCGCGGATTAACGGTCTTGCGGTTACTGATAAGAGGAAGAGGAATACAACCATCGTGCTCTCGAGCCACTCGCACCACCGCTTCGAGATCAAGCCAGATATTGTTAGTGTTAAAGTGACGGTATTTCGATACGTCTTGAAATTCGGGAATGATCTCTCCCGCAGGAGTAGTAGGCGCCTGGCTGCTCTCTCGTAAGATCAAGCGACCGGATTTCCTGTTGCGCGCGAGGTGCCCGCCTTTGGCATCGGCCTTTGTTCGCTCCGCCGTCTCCATCAGAAACGGAGCCCCACTCTGCGCGAAGTATCCCAGGATCGCCGGCTCTGCCGTGGCCCCCAAATTGTCCGCATTAGCGACGAACATGTAACGCTTACCGAGAGCGAGCAACCGTTCGGCCAACCCGCTCGCCAAGAGCGCCGCGTAGATATCGCCGTGCCCGGGGGGGTTCCAGTTGAGCTCCCCGTTTCGTTCTTGAGCTGGCATGAACGAATCGCGGT
>JBILFA010000054.1:0-22462 GCA_044351795.1 Bdellovibrionota bacterium
AAGCGGATCTTTGATTCCTCTTCGATTTTTGCGACAAAGAAAAATCCTCAATGTATCGCAGAGGATACATCTGCGGTTTTTCTCCGCCGCGAAAATCAAATATCAATCAAACCTCCCCTTTCTCGCGACGGGTAGGTTTTGCCTCGCTTCCCTAGCCTAATGAGGCGAGGCAATCCCCCTCCCTAAGACGAAAGCGTATCTTGGATCGCTCTTCGATTTTTTAGGGTGGGCGTGCTGCACCTGGTGTGGCACACCTCATTGCCGATAACCGTCTAAGCGAGAGGAATGGTAACTATGAAGAGAGTAATCGCAGCAGTGCTCATGATGGGTGTGGCCGGTACCGGTTGGGCGGCCGACTACGAGATCGATCCTTCTCACAGCAGCATCGGATTCAAGGTAAAGCACCTTGCGATATCGTCTGTTCCTGGAAAATTTGCGGAATTCAAGGGCACCTTCTCCTTCGATCCTGCCAACGTAGAGAGCGCTAAAGCCGATGCGGTTATCGCGGCCACCACCGTCGATACCGGTGACAAGAAACGTGACGACCATCTGCGTAGTGGCGAGTTCCTCGATACTTCTGCTCATCCGTCGATATCGTTCAAGACCACCAAGGTAGAGAAGGTCTCAGACACCGAATTCAAGGCTCACGGAGCTCTCTCCATTCATGGGGTGCAGAAGCCCGTTGTCTTGGATGTGGTGTTCGGTGGCGCTGCGAAGGATCCGTGGGGCAAAGAGCGTGCGGCGTTCGTAGCGACGACGAAGATCAACCGTAAGGATTTTGGGCTTACATGGAGCAAGGCTCTCGAGACCGGGGGACTCGTCGTGGGCGATGACGTTCAGATTACCCTGGAGGTTGAGGGAATTAAGGTCTAAGCCCTCTCAGGAGGGCGACCGGAAGGGTCGTCCTCCAGGCCGTGCTCGCGCGGCGATCCCTCATCTTCCTCTCGCTCTCTTTGTATTCCCCCTTCTTGTTTGCATAACCCCGCCCAAGGGTTGGGCCACACTACCCACTCGAGAACTAAGAACGCTGACTGGACGAGGGGCTCACAGAGGCGCTTGGCCTTTGGTGTTCTAAATCCAAGCGGTGTGATATACTCCCTCATCGTGATCTCCCAAGACACCATCGAACGGGTAAAAAACGAGGCCAATCTGGTAGAGGTTGTGGCCGAGACGGTCAAGCTTCGCCGCGCCGGAATGTACTACTCTGGGCTCTGTCCGTTCCATACAGAGCGTTCTCCCTCGTTTTTTGTACGGGAATCGTCTAATTCGTACATCTGCTACGGATGCGGAGCCTCGGGTAACGTTATTTCTTACGTCATGTCGACCCGGGCCATGACCTTTCCCGATGCGGTCGAGTACTTGGCTGGGCGTTTCGGGATCGAGGTGAAGCGAGACTCGCTGAAGCCGGCGGGGCCGTTAGTGGACAAGGAGAAGCTCTTTGCAATTCTACGAACAGCTCACATCTTCTTCCGACGAGCTTTGAGTCAGGTTAAGGGTGGGGACGGGGAGTTTCATACCGTTGGGGAGTATCTCAAGAAGCGTGGGTTGACCTCCGCTGCCATTAACGAGTTCGGTATTGGGTACAGTCCCAAGGAACGCGGTGCGTTAATTGCAGTGCTCAAGAAGGCTGGGTTCGAGGAGGCGGACATGCTCCTGTCGGGGCTGGTGAGGCGATCGGCGGGTGGTGATCTGTACGAGCTTTTCCGCGGGCGGTTGCTCTTCCCTATCTTCGTCGATTCCAAGAGGATCGCCGGTTTCGGTGGCCGTCTCGTTCCTGGGGTGTTGGAAGGGAGCTACGAAGCTCAGTCCCCTAAGTATGTAAATTCCCCAGAGACACCGGTGTATCACAAGAGTCGTATGCTTTACGGTCTGCCCCAGGCTATGCAGGCCATCCGCGAATCCGGAGAGGTTTATGTGGTCGAAGGCTATATGGATGTGGTCGGGCTTTCGATGCGTGGCGTGCGAAATGTCGTGGCGTGCTGTGGTACGGCGATGACGGAACAGCACATCAAGCGTTTCTCAGGGTTGTGTAACCGCATTCACCTGCTGTTTGACGGGGATAGCGCTGGGCGAGCGGCTGCGGCGAAGGCGTTTCTTCCCTCGCGTAATGCGCCGATCGACCTTTCCACGTGCTTTTTACCGGATGGAGTCGATCCGGATGATTTCGCCGCTCAGCACGGAGAGCGAGTGGCTGAAGCCCTCAAAGCTCTTCCCAAAGAGGAGCCGCTCGATGTGTACGTTGATTCCCTCTTGTCGAAGGCGGGGTGCTCCCCCACGGAGAAACCGGGCCCAAACCTACTGGGCCGTCTGTGCGATGAGGTCGCAAAGGCTCTGAGTACTATCGAGCGAGAGGTGGTGCGCTCTGCTCTCATAGCGCGCGCTGCTCGTCGGCTTGGGGTTGAGGTCACGCAACTAGAAACATTGGTCAAGGCTGGCAAGGGCAAGGAGGGGACGCTCTCCACCTCTGTTAATCTAGTCCCAAAAGGTGGAGCCCCGGTCGAAAAAGGGGGGACGCTTCCCGCAGAGCCTGTGGCTTTGAGCGGTGCCGTGCCGTTTCCGGCAGAAGACGTGAATCTGCTCATCTCGATTATGGTGCTCAAAGGCGAGCTGCTCCCTGAGTTCTTCTCAAATACCGAGGTGTGCATGGGCGCTCATGCGGTCACTCAGCGGTTTGCCGCTGGGCTGTCGGAGATCTTGTCGCAGTATCCCGACGATGAAGCCCGTCAGCGCGAGGCCGTCAAAGCTCTGTTGCAATCGCACGGCCCCAAGTGGATCTCCACCTGGAAAGAGGCTTACAAACGGGTGAAGGCAGATGTAAATATGCGCGAGCTGTATAGAAGCAGCGTGGATGTCATGCGTCGCAAACGGTTGCAGAAGGAGCTAGAGTTCGTGACAAAAGCGCTTGGGGAGCAGAACCTGGCGGATGATAATGCCCGAGAGCTCGTCGAACAGCAGAGATCATTAAAAGCGCAATTAGTTCAGTAGCAGGGTACCGCACTTTTGTATGCTGTGAGTATACTCCGTGAGCGAGGATAAAGTTATTGATGTTTCGGGGGGTTAGCTCCTCGATTGTGGCGGTGCTCGGCAGCCGACGTGCGAGTGTCATAGGCGGGAGCGGGCACATTCACTGCTCGTGGTGGAAGCAGAGCGAGAGATAGAGCGAGAGATATGCGCAGAATCACGCCTCTTGCGGCTCTCTGCGCAACGTAGCAGACCGGGGTATAGACCTAGCTAACCCAAATAGTTAGAATCGCCCGATTGCGTAATGACGGTTAGTCTAGTTGGAGTGTAGGCAGTGGTGCGAAAGAAGATCGGATCGAGTCAACGGAAGTCTCTTCGAAAGGTCAAACTCAAGAGCAAGCTCGGGACGAAGTCCTCACCCAAAAAGGGTCTCAAGACAAAAAAAGGGGTCCAGGCCCGCAAGAATAATCGCACGGTGAGTCCGGCTCTCAAGAGGAATTCGAAACTAAAGGTAGCGGCGCGTGAACGTCTCAAAAAGAACGGCACACAGGCTCGTTCAGAAAAAGAGATCCCGGCAGTAGCAAAGAAGACGAGGGACGTTTCGGAGAGGCGTATCGCTAAGGTCGCACAGGCACCTAAGCCGAGTGCCAACCAAGCGTCCCCTAAAAAGTCGGAGTCAAAGATCGTCGGTGCTGTGATTCCATTGACGAAGGAGCCTCGTAAGGGGCGTGATGCTGCTAAGGATGCAGCAGCGCCGGGAATGGAGCGCGATCTCATCGTAGGCGATTTGGATGACGGATTGCAGGAACTCACCGGCTTCGACGTGCCGGTAGAGCCCGACCTCGGAGAGATCGACAGCTCGATTGATCTGAAGGAGCGCGGCGATCTGGATAGTCGGGTCAATCGCTTGCTCGAGATCGGAAAGGAGAAAGGATACCTCACGATGGATGAGGTAAACGAGGCCCTTGCCGGTGAAGTGATGTCTGAAGATCAGGTAGAGGATGTCGTTGCCATCTTCGGCGAGCACGATATCGACATAATCGAGCAACCCGCAGAGCCGCAAGAGGGCGATGCGGAGACCCCGGCAGGAGTTGATTCCGCACCTGAAGTCATTGAGGCCGGGTCTCTCGGCAGAAGTACCGATCCGGTTCGTCAGTATCTGCGTGAGATGGGCAACGTGAGCTTGCTCACGCGTGAAGGTGAGGTGGAGATCGCCAAGCGTATCGAATCCGGTTTGCTCGCGGTGCGTGAGCAGCTTCTCAAGCAGCCGCTCTCGCTCGATTACGTCGTCAATCTTTTCGAGCTGGTGAAAAACGATCAGATAAGATTGCGAGACCTTTTCGCCGAAGATGATGCCGAGGCGGAGAACAGCGAGAAGGAAGAGGAAGAGGAGGAACAGGAGCCTCAGTTCGACGAAAACGGCGAGGAGATCGGGCAAAAGCCGAATCCGCAAAGTGAGGAAGAGGAGCAGCAGAAGAAGCGGTTTCTCACCAAAGCGCTTCCTTACAAGAAGGCGCTGCGTGAGACGCGTGCTCTGTACGAGCAGCTCATGGCGCTGCCGGTGGAGAAACGCACCGAATCCGACCACGAAAAGAAATTTCAGAAGCTGTTGACGAAGAACGCCGCACGCATCGAGGAGCTCAATCTCAACCAGAAGCAGTTCCACAAGATGATTCAGCTCGTCAAGGATGCTGACGAAGAACGCCGTGAGATGTGCCGTAAGGTGGATTCGATCGGTCGTAGGATCGGTACCAATTCCGAGTCACTGATTGAGGCGCTTCCAGAGCTTCTCTCGACAGATCAGGTGGCGGTTAAGCGAGTTGGAAAGAGGCTTAAACTCAAGACCACTGAGTTACGTCAATACGACGAGGCTTTACAGCGAGCGATGACCCACGCACGAGAACTCGAAGAGCGCGTGATGATGAGCATCAGCCGGTTCAGTGACAGTGTGAGGATTCTGAAAGACGGCGAGATTAAGGCTCGC
Organism: Bdellovibrionota bacterium; assembly: GCA_044351795.1. Classification (GTDB taxonomy): domain Bacteria; phylum Bdellovibrionota_C; class UBA2361; order UBA2361; family OMII01; genus OMII01. The sequence goes on from JBILFA010000054.1 coordinate 4,946, forward strand.
ATCGCGAAGGATCAGTTGATTGAAGCGAACCTCAGGCTCGTCGTTTCGATCGCCAAAAAGTACACCAACCGTGGATTGCAATTCCTCGATCTCATCCAGGAAGGCAACATCGGCTTGATGAAGGCGGTCGACAAGTTCGAGTACCAGCGCGGATACAAGTTTTCGACGTACGCGACGTGGTGGATTCGCCAAGCGATCACGCGCGCTATTGCGGACCAGGCTCGAATCATTCGTATTCCGGTACACATGATCGAAACGATCAACAAGTTGGTGCGAACGTCGCGCCAGCTCGTGCAGGAGCTGGGACGTGAGCCGACGCCCGAAGAGATCGCCGCTAAGATGGAGATCCCGATCGACAAGGTTCGCAAGGTGCTCAAGATCGCCAAGGAACCCATTTCGCTCGAGACCCCGATCGGAGAGGAGGAGGATTCTCATCTTGGAGATTTCATCGAAGACAAACGCGTGGTGTCACCTGCCAACGCTGTCGTAAACATGAATCTTCAGGAGCAGACCCGCAAAGTACTTGCAACGCTCACGCCGCGTGAAGAGAAGGTGTTGCGTATGCGTTTCGGCATCGGCGAGAAGAGCGACCATACGCTCGAAGAGGTCGGTCAGAATTTCGACGTAACCCGAGAGCGTATCCGTCAGATTGAGGCCAAGGCGCTGCGTAAGTTGCGGCACCCGAGTCGCAGCAAGCGGTTGCGCGGTTTCATGGATAAATAAGGCGGAGAAGCTGGAGATGGGCAAGCGGATTGCGCTGATGATTTTCGCGATCTTCTTCGGTGGATGTGGTCGGTATATAGCGCCCATTGCCCCTGAACTGATGGCTCCACGATCGGTCGACACCCTGGTTATTACGCCCTCGTCGCAGGGGGTAGCTTTTTCATGGACGGCACCAGACCAAGATCGGCGGGGTAAGGAGCTCACGAGCTTCAACGGCTATCGTATTCGCCGTAAAGAATTGGTGGAACGAGGGGACGAAACCAACGCAGCGATACCATTTCAAGTGGTTGGTTTCGTTCCCGATACACACGTGCAGGTACGCGAAAAGTTGCGTGCTGAGGCGCGCGCAGCAGGCAAAATCGGTCGGCGCATTCAGGCGCCGGATGAGCTGACTACATTCTCGTTCGTCGACACTACCCCGCAGCTCAACAAGACGTATCTCTACAAAGTTGTTCCTGAAAACCAAGGTATCGTCGAAGGAGTAGTTGACGAGTTGGTCAAGGTGACCTTTAAAGGTGCCGAAAGTGACGTAACTGTCATCACTTCTCATGAGCTTGAAGCGCCGCAGGCACAAGCACCGGAGAAGCAATCTGAGCCATCGTAGTAGAGCGGTGTTGGGGGTTGGGTCAATATCAAGGGTTATGACGAGCATCATAGGGCGCGTGCGTGAGGCTGCTACAAGTGATTCCCTACTTGCTCTCCACTCATCTTTAAATGCAAACTTAAGAAGTCCAGGTGGCACGCCTCAAGGTGAAAGTGCCGAGGTCCTGCTGGTAATTTGGCCCAGGTTTCCCTTGAGGTGGTTGGCCGGGATGATCGTCCAGGAGCAGCGGGGAAAAGAGATGCCGAGCTGGGGCATAAGGATGTGAGTAATGAAAGAGGACTCGCCTCTAAATGGGTATACACAGGATGAGTCTGCCCGCATCAAAGAACTTCGCAAATTCGAGGTACTTGACACGCCCGGTGAGCGTGAATTTGACGATCTCACGGAGCTTGCCGCACTCATCTGTGGAGTTCCTATCGCTCTTATTTCCCTCGTGGACGTCGAACGCCAATGGTTCAAATCGAGAGTAGGGCTTGATACGGCCGAGACACCCCGATCGACCGCGTTTTGTGCGTATGCTCTTGGTAGCTCAGATGTGATGATAGTGCCTGATGCGCTGGAGGACGAGCGGTTTCGAGCCAATCCACTCGTGCTCAAAGATCCCAAGATTCGCTTCTATGCTGGCGCACCGCTCGTTACCAAGAACGGGTACGGATTGGGAACATTGTGCGTCATTGATCGTATCCCTCGAGACCTCACCCCCGATCAGTTGAAGGCCCTGCGTATCCTCTCGCGCCAGGTTGTGTCCTTGCTCGAAAGAAGGCAGGCCGAACAAGCGCTCCAGCAGGCAAAGACCGACCATGAGCACCAGATATCGGAGCTCGAGGCGAGCGCATTGCGCGAGATGCGCGTGCAGTCGTTGTTACAACATGAGACCCGCTTGCGAGAGGAGGCAGAGCACCTCAACCGTGTCAAAGATGAATTCCTTGGGGTTCTCTCGCACGAGCTGAGGACTCCGCTCAATGCTATTCTGGGGTGGGCCGAATTGATTCGGCGCAAGGAGCTCGCTCAGGAGCAGATTAAGGCGGGGTGCGAGGCGATAGTGCGGAGTGCGCGGGCGCAGGCACGGCTCGTCGATGATCTCCTCGACATGAACCGTATTTCTGCGGGTAAGCTGCAGCTCAAGCGGCAGATGGTGGATATCCGGGAGGTCTTGAACACAGCTCTGGAAACGGTAGCCTCTGCTGCACAGGAAAAGGGTATCACGATGCAGGTTGTTGATACCGGCGAGCGGCTACCACGGGTGTATGGTGACCCGACACGCTTGCAGCAGATCTTTTGGAATGTGCTCTCGAATGCCGTCCGCTTCAACATCCCGGGAGGTAGAGTGAAGGTTTTGTTGGAATCTTCCGACACGCACGTCACGGTCTCTTTCGAGGACACCGGTATTGGTATTCCTCGTCAGTTCTTACCGAGTGTGTTTGGTCGGTTCAGGCAGGTAGATGGCTCTGTGTCGCGTAGATACTGTGGATTGGGACTCGGCTTGTCCATCGTAAAATCACTGACAGAGCTTCACGGTGGAGAGGTTTCGGCTTTCAGTGAAGGTGAGGGAAAAGGCGCGCGCTTCGAGGTGCGTATTCCTCGTGGAGATCTCCAAAAGATCGAGCGGCCCTCCGAGGCGCCCCCGGCTGACAAGCAGGACTCTGAAAAGCTACCCCTCCCTGCGCTCCAGGGGTATCGAGTGTTAGTCGTTGACGACGAGCAGGATTGCCTTTTGTTGGTAAAAACGATCTTGGAAGAGGAGGGGGCCGATGTCAGGGTCGCCTGCAGCTCGGCAGAAGGTATCGAGGTGCTGTCGGTATTCGCTCCTGATGTTATCGTGAGTGACATCGGAATGCCGTTGTCAGACGGCTATGAGTTCTTGGAGCGGGTGCGCAGCGGCAGTTCAGTTCACGGCACTAGAGCGCCAGCGATCGCTTTGACCGCGTTTGCGCGCAATATGGAGCGCGAAAGGTCGCTGCGAGCGGGGTTTCAGGTTCACATGTCAAAGCCCTTGGATGCGCAACGTTTGATACAAACGGTGCACGCGCTTAAGACAGGTGCGGACGTCGTGAGTATGTGAGGCTCGCTCCAGACTCCGAAGCACCTCTACTTTTCAAAGATATTCCTGAGCGCCAAGTAACGTCCCGCCAGTGCAGGGTTGATCTGGAACTCCTTCGAGAGGCTCATCATTTCTCGCACGTTGGCCGAGATACGCTCGCGTGTAAAGGACTTTGCTCGCTCGACCTTTGCGTGTGAGCCCCCCGATGTCGGTTCGACCTCACACAACATCTCCACATAGGCAGCGATCACTCCACCCGGATTGGCGATGAAGTCGGGGACGATCGTGACACCTCGTTGAAACAGTCGAGCTCGAGCCTCCTCCGAGCACGGGTTGTTCGCTGCCTCGACGATGCAGTGAGCGGAGATGCGCGCGTCGTTGTCGGCATGAATTACACCATGAACGGCGCACGGAAAGAGTACGCCCACCTCTTGATAAAGTACCTCGTCCAAGGGGAGTGGGGTTAGGGCGCTGAGCTCTCCCCGAATCGTTGGAAAATCTTGGCAAGCGAGCGCCGTAAGAAGGGTCTGCGAAGGTGTCCTCACCTCGAAGGTTCCACCGATGCGCGGGTCGGAGATATATGCGAGGCGCGCCCCATAATCCGTAAAATAGCGGACGACCGCTCCTCCCATGGCTCCAAGGCCTTGAACCGAAAAAGAGACGCTGCTCAATGATTTGCCAAGCATGTCGATTGCAGTTTTCGCGGCAGTGGCAACACCGAGCCCCGCGATGCCCTCGCGGTCGTAGTCGGTGCCTCCCATGTCGAGCGGCTTCCCCGTAAATGAGCGTCTTGAGCCGAGTTCGTTACACGCCCACACCGGATGGATCGGACGTCCCCCGATGTCAAAGCCGAATCCACCGAAGATACCTCCGTTTTCGGCGAGGATCGGTTTTACGAGTGAAACAAAGCGTCGGTACTTCTGTTCGAATCCTGGTTCGTCTGGATCTCCACGTAGTCCCGATTTCGCGCCACCGAGCGCGAGCCCTGCCGCGGCATTTTTGAGGGTCATGGTGCGCGCGAGCATCTTGATCTCTTCGAGGGTCACATCGGGAGTTATGCGAGTGCCCCCTTTGCCGATGCGTCCCAAGGGCCCGCCACGGCTCGTCAAGGTGCTGTGAACTACGACGTATCCCTCTAGACCTATATCCGGATCGCGAACGGTGAGCTCGAGCTCGGGTTGTAGAGCACTGAAGAGTTGATCGAGTTCCCGTAGTTTTTGGAGAAAGGCTTCAGTAGTCGTTTGCGTACTCATAGCACCTCGTACCTCCGAACACGAACAACCATAGTGCTGCGATTGATCTTTTGCGTGAAGGAGCTTATCGGTTGTCGCACTAGGCTAATCTACACCAAAAAAAGGTGAGGGGTGCAGGGGCTTTTGGATTCCTGCTGAGCTTGTTCGAGAGCACGACGGCAGCTTACATCCGATATCAGAAGAGGATTATCGGTCTAAAGTCCGGTTCTAGTCGGCTTTCATTTCTGATACATCCTGTAAAAATAGTACGTTGCGTTTTGCATGTTCGACTGTTATAAGCCGCAGAGAGGGTGCTAAAACGGCATTGTGCTAATAAAAAGCGCCCTAAATTGAAGTCCTTAGACGGATCCTGCTGAGGCAGGTCTCTCGGGTGGTGGCCCGCGTGGCAAGTGGTGTTTAGCCGCTTGGCAGGTAGGCTTCTCTCTCTTTGTATTGCGGGGCCATAGGAGTTGTTCGACAACTGGGCCGAGAGGGGAAAGGCTTTCAGAGAAGGTGGCAATCTAAGGGTGCGCGGCTGAGAAAATGCGGCTGCAAAAAACGAATGAGAAAAGAGCCCAAAAGTCGGCAAGCGATAGTTGGGACTACTAAACAGAGTACAGTTCGGACGACTTAATAGTTCGGACTAACAAGTTTTAAGCGATTACGACTATTCAGGGAATGTAAGATATGAAGCGAGAGAAATCAAATTACATGATTCAATCCGTCTCTCACGCTCTCGATGTGCTCGAGGAGCTGTGTAAGGCTGCCGGTGAGGTCGGTGTGACCGAGCTTTCCAAGCGCCTCAAGCTTCACAAGAACAACGTGTTTCGCCTCCTCGCTACCCTCGAGCTGCGTGGGTATGTCGATCAGAATAAAGAGACCGAGGATTACCGACTCGGTGTCAAGGCTCTCCAGATGGGACAATCCTACCTGTTGCAGAGCTCGCTTGTGGCGCGTGGACTCCCGATCCTCAAGAGCCTCTCAGAGGCTATTGGAGAGACCGTTAGCTTGGCTGTGCTTCAAGGTGGGCAGGTTCAGTTCCCGTTGAGCATCGAGTCGAAGCGACCCGTGAAGGTTTCTCCTCGCGTTGCTATATCGTTTCCTGCCAAGCTCAACGCCGCGGGCCGTCTACTTACTGCTCAGCTTTCTGATGCAGCTCTCACGGAGCTTTTAGCTGCTAATACTGCGCAGGATGCGGCGATTAAGACTCAGCTCGCAGAGCTTCGCTCGACCGGCCTGATTGTAGACCGTGGGGCAATCGAGGCCGACGTTGTTTCGATTGCCAAGGTGGTGCGTGGAAATAATAACGAGGTGGTAGGAGCGATTGAGGTGTTGATGCCGCAATACCGAGCCAAGACCGATTCGATTATGCCGAAATTGGATGAGGCCGCGATGATGTTGTCTATGGCGCTAGGAGCAAGCCGCTCGAGCCTTGCGGTTGAGCGTGAGGTCATTCCGAGTGTTGCTGCAGTAACGCCGCAAGGATCGCCGGTTGCGACGGCGGCTCAGCCGCAGTCAACTGTTCGGCTGATGAAGTAAGCAGATAGTTTGTCGGTTTTATCGATCAGAGGGAGCGGGGGTTCTGCGATGATGCAGACCCCCGTTTCTGTATTGAGAGTTTTGTAAGGGGGTATGTCGTGGGGATCTTGATTAATTTATCGCCGGAGCAGGAGTCGCTGCGTGAGATCGCCTCCCGTTTCGCTAGCGAGCGTATTCGTCCAGTCGCAGCAGAGTTCGACGAGCAATCCCGGTTCCCCCAGGCTATTATCAAGGAGGGGCATGGGCTCGGGTTAATAAATCTCACCCTCCCTGACGAGTGTGGGGGTACCGGGCTCTCCATATTCGATGCATGTCTCGTCATAGAGGAGATAGCGTGGGGATGCTCGGGTTTTGCTACATCGATGGTAGCTAACGACCTCGCGCTCACGCCGATCCGGTTAGGGGGCACACCTGAACAGCACGAGCGATTCATCGCTCCTGTCGCAACTTCTGGAGGGCTTGCCTCGTTTTGCCTAACCGAGCCGGGGGCCGGATCCGATGCTGCTGGATTGCAGACGAGCGTAGAAGACGGTGGCGATGTTTGGATTATCAACGGTTCCAAGCAATGGATTACCAACGCTGGATATGCTTCCCAGTATACGGTCTTCGCAACGATCGACAAAAGTAGGAAGCACAAGGGAATTTGCTGCCTCGTTGTGCCGCGAGCTACGGCGGGTATTACGGTTGGGCAGCACGAGAACAAGATGGGGCAACGGGGATCCGACACCTGTGCCGTCACGTTTGACAACGTACGAGTTCCCAAAGATCACATGATCGGCGCTCCGGGCGACGGATTCAAGATTGCGATGCAGACCCTTGATGCGAGTCGTCCGATGACTGCGGCTATCGCGGTAGGTATCGCACGAGCTGCACTCGAGCACGCTATTGCGTATGCAAAGGAGCGCAAGCAGTTCGGCGTCCCGATAGGCTCGTTTCAAGCGATCCAGTTCATGCTGGCTGATATGGCCACGGCCGTGGACAGCTCGCGTCTACTCACATGGCGCTCAGCGCTCATGCTTGACGAGGGCAAGAATGCGTCACTCGAGTCGAGTATGGCGAAGAGGATGAGTGCGGATACGGCGATGAGTGTGTCCACCGATGCTGTGCAGATATTCGGCGGGTACGGGTACACAAAGGAGTATCCCGTAGAGAAGCTCATGCGAGATGCAAAGCTGCTTCAGATCTACGAGGGGACGAGTCAAATTCAACGCGTCGTAATCGCACGCGAGCTGCTCAAACGCTCGTAGTTGTAGCTATGTCCGATATCTTCGACAGAACAGGGGCGCTCGGTCGAGTGGCAGGCGATGAGGCTCTTTTGCTCGAGCTGATAGAGTTGGCTCGGGCGCATGTCGTTACATCTCTTCCTGTTCTGGCTGAAGCCGCACAACGTGGAAGAGCAGAGGAGGTGCAGCATATCGCTCACAGGCTCAGGAGCGCCTTTGGCAATCTGGGCGCTCTTAAGGTCTATGAAGTTGGAACCGAGCTCGAACGGGCTGGCGGTAGTGGGCGCATGGAGGATTGTCAAAGGATGACTTCCTTGCTGGCGAACCTTATAGATGAGTTCTTCCTCGCTGCGTGGGAAGGGTTGCGCACGTCCGAAGGGGAACGGCAGACTAAAAGCTAGCGCCCTTTTCGACCACAGCTCTTCACGTATTTACAGCTTACACGAAGCAGGCCTTGTTCGGCAGGCCAGTGTGCTCGTATCAACAATCACACTGGCTTTGTCCGACGAGGTTGCTTTAGTTGGTCATGTTGCTCGAGATCTGTCTGAGGGTCTGAACTCCGTGTGAAGTTATCTGCCACACCTTCGATGTGAAATCTCCCTCAGGAAAAGGGCTCACCAACTTTTGCCCTTCGAGTATGAAGAGAAATCTCTGGGTCTCCTTCTCGTCTCTGATACCACTGAGTGTGGCGATCTCGTCGATCTGAAGACGACGAGGATCCGCACCTCCGGGGCCCGCCATAGGTGACAGGGCGTTTAGGATGTGGATCTGGCTCATCGATGAAGGGCTTAGACGCTTCTTCTTCGCAGTGCCTGCTGATTCCATGAGAAACTCCCTGACAAGGAACGAAATTGGGGTTGATGTGCGAGGGGCAGTATACGTTCCTTGGGCCCAATACGCAAATGTCCGTGGGAGGAGAGGGAGTCAGAGTTGTGACGAGATAACTCCGAGTGCGTTGGGTCTGGTAGATCAGCTCTTTGTGCCGTTGCTACTTATGTGCCCATAGGATACAAACTGGCGGTATGGTTGAAAGAAATCGGTCAGTTGAGGAGCTTCAAGCCGCTCTTACCAAGAGCTGCGGAGATCTGATAAGCACGATCACGGTCGAGCTCGGGGATGTGGTGACTTATGTCCAGCCCGACGTACTCGCCACCTTCCTGCGTCGCTGCAAGGAAGAGCCGGCCCTTTGTTTTAATCTTCTGGTTGACCTCACCGCTGTGGATTGGATGGACTCGAAGGAGACTCGCTTTGAGCTCGTATACCAACTGCTGAGCCTCTCGACGCTCTCACGACTGACGATCAAAGTGCCCATAAGTGAAGATGCTCCTCAGGTTGATTCTGTAGTGTCGCTCTGGAACGGCGCGAACTTCTTGGAGCGCGAGGTGTGGGACATGTTCGGCATTCTCTTCAATGGGCATCCAGATCTGCGGCGCATCCTGATGTACGAGGAGTTCGTGGGGCATCCCCTCAGAAAAGACTACCCAGTGCAGGGTAAGCAGCCTCGCATACCTTTGAGGGGGCCTGAGGTGGAGAACACCGCACGAAACATGCGGCGTCCCGATCTGGTGACGATACGTTCTCGAAGATCCGGTCGAGAGCAGCAAAGCGCATAGGTGCTGAATCGTTAAGCGGCGACTATGGTCGCATGGATATGTAGGTATGGCGGAAGGAAAGCTGTTAGAGATTGATGTGGGTATCGGTGGCATCACGACCGATATGCGCCCCCGAGAGGTGGGAGACGATCTTCATTCCGAAACGATGATCGTCAATATGGGACCGGCGCATCCGGCAACGCACGGCACGATTCGCATCGTCACGGAGCTTCTGGGAGAGAAGATCGTCGACGCGGACGTGGATGTGGGATACCTCCATCGTGGTTTCGAGAAGATGTGTGAGACGGTGGACTACAACCAGGTGATGCCGTACACCGATCGCCTCAACTATGTCTCACCGGTCATCAACAATTTCGGCTGGTGCCACACGATCGAGAAGTTGCTGCAGATCGAAGCTCCCAAGCGTGCCCAGTACATCCGTGTCATCCTCTCGGAGATCTCCCGAGTCAGCGATCATCTAACATGTCTCGGTGCGTCGGCGATGGAGCTCGGTGCTTTCACGGTCATGTTGTACATGATGGAGGCTCGTGAGCTTCTATGGGACCTGATCGAAGAGGTAACCGGCGCTCGCCTTACGGTTTCGTTCGGACGGGTCGGAGGGGTCAAGGACGATCTTACCCCCGGGTTCGCCGAAAAGATGAAGGCGGTATTCAAACAGGTTCGCAATCATCTCGTAAATTGCGACCGTTTGCTCACGAGGAACCGTATCTTCATCGAGCGCATGTGCGACATAGCCGTACTAACGGCAGAAGAAGCGATCAGTTACAGCCTGACCGGTCCGATGTTGCGTGGCTCCGGGGTGAATTACGACGTGCGCAAGGCGTTCCCATACTCGAGCTACGAGGATTTTGAGTTCGAGGTTCCGCTCGGAACCAAAGGGGACAACTACGATCGCTTCTTGGTGCGCTTTAGCGAAATGGAGCAGTCGCTTCGGATCTGCGAACAGGCGATAGATCGTCTCCCCGAGGGAGCAATCATCGTTGACGACCCGCATGTTGCCCTAGTTCCTAAAGATGAAGTGTACAACTCGATTGACGGCATGATTAATCACTTTGAATTGGTCATGTATGGGGTGAAGCCGCCCAAGGGGTCGGTGTACCACGCAGTCGAGGGAGGTAACGGAGAGTTGGGATTCTACGTCGTCTCCGATGGGAGCGGCCGTCCGTATCGCGCGCATGTTCGCGCCCCGAGTTTCATTCACATGGGGTCGATGAGGAAGATGTTGCTCGGCGCAAACATCTCTGATCTGATCCCCACGTTCGGCATGATTAACATGATAGGTGGAGAGTGTGACCGATAACGCACAGGTATTTCACATAAACACGAGGGGCATTCAGGCGATCAAGGAGGCGGTGTCCCTCTCTGAGTCCGCTGAAAAGCGCGCGCAAGAGATCATAGCATCGTATCCGCAAACCCGCTCGGCTGTGATGCCGCTCTTGTATATCGCGCAAGAGGAGTTAGGGCACGTCACGCAGCAAGCGGTGGAGTGGGTCGCTGCTCGCTTGGCGATGCCGCCGGTGCAGGTGTGGGAGGTCGCAACCTTCTACACGATGTACTACAAGAAGCCGGTTGGAAGGTATCATGTGCAGGTGTGTCGGACGTTGCCGTGCGCCTTGCGCGGTGCTCGAAAGATCTCCGAGTTCGTTCATGAGCGGCTCGGTATCAAGCCGGGTGAGGTCACCAAGGATGGTATGTGGAGTTTCGAGGAGGTCGAGTGCCTCGGCTCATGCGGTACTGCGCCGATGTGTCAAATTAACGATGCGTTCTTCGAGAACCTCACCGATGAGAGGCTCGGGAAGCTCTTGACGCAGATCGAGCAGGAGCAGCCTGATCTGAAGCTTTCGACGGTTCGGGACAGTCTGGGCGCCGGACTCGCGGGGCATCCGCGTTCCGAAATTATGTAAGGGCTTTTAAACGAAGAGTGAGCGATGTCTGACGGAAATGCTCAGCAGCGACCCGAGATGGTGAACATCACTATCGATGGGAAGCAGATTCAGGTTCCTAAGGGGACTAACATCATCGAGGCAGCGAAGCGGGCCGATATCGATATCCCGCACTACTGCTACCATCCACACCTCTCTATCGCCGGTAACTGCCGCATGTGTCAGATCTCGGTCAAAGGGCAGCCCAAGCTCACCATCGCGTGTAACACGGGTGCGGCCGAGGGTATGGAGGTTGCAACGCATCATACCAGTAAGGAGGTTGCGGACGCCCAGGCAGGGACGCTCGAGTTTATCCTGATTAACCATCCGCTGGACTGCACCGTGTGTGATCAAGCCGGCCACTGCAAGCTTCAGGATTACCACTTCGACTACAATGCGCGACCGAGTCGGTTCCTCGAGGAGAAGGTTCAGAAGGTCAAAGCCGTTCCGCTCGGTCCAACCGTCATGTTGGACGGAGAGCGCTGTATCATGTGTACGCGGTGTATCCGCTTCTGTGACGAGATCACGAAGACCTCTGAATTGGGAATGCTCAATCGAGGCGATCAGTCCGTGATCGCGGTGAGTCCTGGTAAGGAGCTCGATAATCCGCTCTCGGGAACCGTAGTCGATCTCTGTCCAGTCGGCGCGCTCACTCACCGTACGTGGCGTTTTAACACCCGCATCTGGTTTACCAAGCAAACGGACTCTATTTGCCCCGGGTGTTCTACCGGATGCAATGTGAAGGCCGCGCAGCGTGATAATCGCATCGTTCACATCAAGGCGCGGCGTAATGATGATGTGAACAAGGAGTGGTTGTGTGATGAGGGACGGTACGGTTTTGACCGATTCCTCCCGGAGAAGCGCATTACCGAGTGCTACTCGAACTCCGATGGGGGAGTGAAGCAATCCGTCAAGCTTGCAGACGTAGCGCAGGCGCTCAAGGGCACGACTCGCACTCTCACCGTGTTGATGGCGCCGGAGCTGCTGCTGGAGGAGTACTATCTTCTCAAGCAGATCTTTTTGCGGTCGTCCTCGCTCGGCCGAGCTGTGGTGGCCTACAAAGGACGCTCTCTGACTCCGGTACAGGAGATCCTGATGAGCCCAGACCAGGCGAGTAATTTCCGTGCTGCTCAGATGTCGGGCTTGGTGGGCGAGAATCCTGAAGGGGATTACATGGACATTCTGGCGAAGATCCGCCGCAAGGAGATCGAAAACGTGCTGGTGTTGGGTGATCGTGCGATTGCACCGGAGGATCTCGACGATGCGCTGCTCGAAGGCTTTGCCGCGGCACGCATCTCGATCGGTGTTCTGACCGAGTCTGATACGCCGCTCTCCAAGGTTCTCAAGCACGTCGTGCCGGGGCGAAGCATCCTCGAGAAGTCAGGTCTATTGCTTAATCGCGAGAATCGCATGCAGTACACACAGCAGGTCGTGGACTTCCCGGATGGGACGGTTCCCGAGTGGCGCTTCCTCGGCTTGGTGGCGGAGGCGTGTGGCTTCAAGCTGCTTCCAGGTGCGCCACTTCAGATGAGTGATCGTGACGTCACGAGGTGGTATCTCTCGGCGGATCCGGTGATAGCTTCACTCGGTCTTTCGATAGCGGCCATCAAGAATGGGGGAGTACAGGCGCCGGTTGCTCCGCAATCGAGCGCGGCTACAACAACTTCATCGGCTACGGAGGGCGCCCATTCGGCTGCTTAGTTCTTTATGTTTGAACTCTTCGTTCTGATCGTCAAAGTCTTCTTCGTCTTGAATCTTGCGCTCGTGCTCGCGTCGCTGTGCACGTGGCTCGAACGCAAGGGCTCTGCTCTGATCCAAGATCGTGTCGGCGCAAATCGCGCCGGTGCGTTCGTGCAATCCGACAAGTGGTTTCTGAAGCCGGTGCTCCCTGTCGTTCGCATGATGGGGTGGCTAGGGGTTATCAACACCTTGGTGTGTGATTCGCTCAAAGGATTGACCAAAGAGGATTTCGTTCCCGAAGGGGCCTCGAAGTTTCTGCATGGAGTCGCGCCGATTATAGCGGTGCTGCCGATTATGCTGGCGTTCGCGGTGCTTCCCTTCGCCCCTGACTTCACCCTCTTTGGTTATCAGATTCAGGCGCAGGTGGCGCGCATCGATGCCGGGCTTCTCTTCGTACTGGCGATGGGATCTGTAGCAGTGTACGGAGTGGCGATCGCTGGGTGGACGGGTAACAACAAGTTCTCGCTCCTCGGTTCCTTACGGGCGGCAGCGCAGATGATCTCCTATGAACTCCCGATGGGCTTGGTGTTCGTAGCCCTGATTATCGTGTTCGGCTCACTCGATGTCTATGCCATCGTGCAGAAACAAGGAGAGCTGCTGTGGGGGGTCGTTCCGCAGTGGGGAATAGTGATGCAGCCGATAGGGTTCGTTATCTTGCTGCTCGCCGGTATGGCAGAAACGAAGCGTGGGCCGTTCGATCTTCCCGAAGCGGAGTCCGAACTCGCCGCGGGGTACTTCACTGAATACTCGGGAATGAAGTTTCTCCTCTTCTGGTTGGGGGAGTTCGCGGAGATCGGGCTCTTTGCACTCCTTCTGGCGCTGCTGTTTTTTGGTGGATGGCACATCCCGTGGGTGACCCTTCCTGAGGGTGTGTGGTGGGCGGCGCTCGTTGGACACATCGTGCTCATGGCAAAGGTCGTGTTCTTCTGTGTGTTGCAGATCGTTATTCGCTGGACCCTGCCGCGCTTTCGCTATGATCATCTGATGAACCTCGGATGGAAGATGTTGCTCCCGCTCAGTTTGCTTAATCTTATCGGCACTGCCGTACTCAAGGTGGCTCTATGACCTTTATGGGTTTCGTTCTCGCTCTGTGCGCGGTTGCGTCGGGGATAGGGGTGATCGGCTTTCGCAATCCTCTCTATAGCGCCTTCTCACTCGTGGCTAACCTCATGACGATGGCAGCGTTGTATGCCGTGCTCGACGCGCACTTCCTGGCAGTTTCGCAGATCGTAGTGTACGCCGGAGCGATCATGGTGCTGGTGCTCTTCGTATTGATGCTCCTCAACCTCAAGGTTGAAACAGGCCCGAGGCTGGGGTTGATGAGGGCAGGTATTGCTCTGACAGGTGGTGTCGTGATCCTCGTGACGGCCTTGAAGCCGATTTTTGCTCACTTCGAAAAGGTTTCGGCGATAGCTCTCCGAGAAAATGCGGCACGCACGATCGGTGATGTGGCCTCCATCGGTGAACAGCTCTTCGGGCGCTACCTCGTACAGTTCGAGGTGTCCTCATTGGTGCTTTTGATCGGCATAGTCGGAGCGGTGATGTTGGCCAAGCGTAAGAATCCGCAGCTCGCGCCGCGGAGCAGTTTCGGGGAGGCAAAGTAGGGAAGATGAGTTCGATAGTCGGATATCTGGGACTCTCGCTGCTCCTGTTCGTCATCGGAGCTATCGGTGTGTGCGTGCGACGTAACGCTATCGTCGTGTTCATGTGTATCGAGATGATGCTCAACGCAGTAAATCTGAGCTTTGTTACTTTCAGCAAGTTACTCGGAAACCTCGACGGACAGATCGCGGTGTTCTTCGTGATGGTGATTGCGGCGGCGGAGGCAGCGATCGGCTTGGCTATCATTCTTGCGGTGTTTCGTAATGTGGCGTCGGTCGAGACGTCGGATTCAGCCGAGCTGAAATGGTAAGGGGATAAGGGAGCATGGTAACGGGAGATAGTCGCCTCGGTGTAATCGTAATAGCTCCCCTCGTGGGGGCTTTAGTATCGTTCGTGCTCGGCCGTATTGCGCCTCGCATAGCGGGAGTATCGGCTTCGGCTGCGGTCGCAGTCTCGCTCGCCCTCACGTTGTCTCTGTTTCAAGCGCTCGAGGTGTCGGGGGAGTTCACGACAACCTTGAGTTCCTGGATCGCAACTGAGCAGCTGTCGCTGCCGCTCGAGCTCCTCTTCGATAAGCTCTCGGCTGTGATGTGCCTCGTAGTGACGGGCATAGGTCTTCTTATCCACCTCTATTCGATCGGCTACATGGCAGAGGACGGAGGCAGGCCGCGCTTTTTTTCGTATCTGAACCTCTTTATCTTTTCAATGTTGATCCTGGTGCTTGGAAAGTCGCTTCCGGTGATCTTTATCGGATGGGAGGGGGTAGGGCTGTGCTCGTACCTCCTCATAGGGTTCTGGTTCACCAATGCGGAGTTCGCAAGCGCAGGTCGCAAGGCCTTCGTGATGAATCGGATAGGCGATGTGGGATTCCTGATCGCAATGGCGGTGCTGTACACGGCCTGTGGAACCCTGGATATCGTCGAGTTGAGGAAGCCGGAGGTGCTTGCACGCATTCCTGCAGATCTCGGATTCCTCGCTGGCTTGGCGCTCTTCTTTGCGGCCACGGGTAAATCGGCTCAGATTCCACTCTTCACCTGGCTGCCTGATGCCATGGCCGGTCCGACACCGGTTTCTGCCCTGATCCATGCTGCAACGATGGTGACGGCTGGTATCTACCTCATGGGGCGCATGAGTGGCGTAGTTGAGTTGGACCCTGCGGTGCCTGCCATCATATTGTGGGTGGCGCTTGCAACGGCAGTCGTCGCTGCCACCACTGCGCTCGCTCAAAACGACATCAAGAAGGTGCTCGCATACTCGACCGTGAGCCAACTCGGTTTCATGTTTCTCGCGGTCGGTGTCGGAGCCTACGGGGTCGCCATATTTCACGTCGTGACCCATGCCTTCTTCAAGGCGTGTCTGTTCCTCTCAGCAGGGTCGGTCATCCACGGGTGTCACCACGAGCAGGACATGCGACGCATGGGAGGCTTGTGGAGAAAGATGCCTCTGACCTGCACGTCGTACGGAGTTGCGACCCTTGCGATAGCCGGTATCTGGCCTTTTGCCGGATACTTCTCGAAGCACGCGATCTTGGAGTCGATCGCTTCCACACACAATCCGTTGCTCTTCGAGTCGGCGCCGCTGGTCGGGTTGCTCGCAACGTTGGTGGCGATCTGTACGGCTGTCTACATGGGGCGTTCATTTATCCTCACCTTCCTCGGTACCTACCGCGGTGAAGGACACCCGCATGAGGCGCCGCTCGTTATGACCCTTCCAGTGCTCGTGTTGGCGCTGCTTTCGGTCGGGGGCGGAGTGTACCTCAACGGACATTTCGTCGAGTATCTCCAGGGTCCACTCCCTGCGGTGCCAGTCCACGGGCACGACGTGCAAGGAATAGTCGGTCACGTGATCGGATCTCTTCCGGGAATCATCGGCGTCGGTGTCGCACTGGCCTTGTTTTTGTACCTCACGGGTATCAAGGAGATTATTCGCCGAGCTCTGTGGCCGCTCGAAAAGCTCTTTGCAGGTAGGTACTACGTTGATGAGGTTTTGGAGGGCGCGGTGGTCCGTCCGGTCGCCGGGATCTCTACAGTAGCGTACCGCTCGCTCGACCAAGCGATCATCGATGGCGCTGGGAGCGGTGTCGGTGGGATGTGTAGGGCAGTGGGTGAGTTAACTCGCCGCATGACGTCCGGACAGGTGGCTACGTACCTGCTCGGTATGTTGATCGCCGTAAGTGTTCTTTTTGTTATTTTTGTTCAGGTGAGTTAGGCGATGGATTTAAACTCGTACGCACTCAGCCTCCTCATCCTCATTCCCGCCATCGGTGCGCTAGCGTGTCTTGGACCGTGGTTTCCGAAGGGGCGTGGGACGGAAGCGTGTCGTTGGTGGGCTGTGCTCGTATCGGCGCTGGTTTTGGCGCTCTCGCTGGCCCTGGTTAAGAGTTCGATGCTCGAGCCGAACGCAACGCTCTCAATCGAGGAGGCTCGAACCTGGATCCCCTCCTTCGGTGTCACATATCATTTGAAGCTTGATGGACTCTCGGCGGTGTTCGCGATCCTTACGGCGGTGATCTCGCTGGTCGTAATCGCATGGTCAGCGCGCCCCAAGGAAGCTGGAAGGGCTTGGTACGCCCTTTTGCTCGCAGCAGAAGCGTCTGTCATGGGAGCTTTCCTCTCAACTGACCTCGTTCTCTTCTACGTCTTTTACGAGCTGATGCTCTTGCCGGTAGTTGCCGGGATCGCGCTGTGGGGTGGTGCTCGTAAGTTCACTGCGGCGCTGAAGTTCCTGCTCTATACCATAGTCGGATCGGTGCTGATGCTGCTCGCTATCCTGTATCTGGGATGGGCAGGGCGGGCGCTGCTCGGAGGTGAGGTAGGGAACTTTGCATTCGAAATCACTACGCTCTCTTCGCTGCATCTCTTGACCGAGCAGGAGGAGGTGTGGCTTGCACTGGCGTTCTTGATTGCGTTTGCGGTCAAGATACCGATGGTGCCCCTGCACTCATGGGTTCCAGACACATATCGAGAAGCTCCACACGGTGTCGCGGCCTTTACTGCTGCGTTGCTTGGTAAGGTGGGTATTTACGGAATACTGCGTTTCATGTGGCCGCTCTTCCCGACCTTCATGCAGCAGGCGGCTCCCGCGTTGGCGGTAGTCGGAGCGGTCGGTATCGTCTACGGCGCGCTTGTGGCGATGGCTCAAAAGGATATCCGATCGCTTCTTGCGTACTCGTCCATATCGCACCTGGGGTTCTGTGTGCTTGGACTCGCCTCGACCTCCGAGATAGCGGTGACAGGGGCGGTGTTTCAGGCGGTCAGCCACGGTTTGGTTACTGCAGC
>JBILFA010000055.1:0-22395 GCA_044351795.1 Bdellovibrionota bacterium
CTCTTCTCACATCTTCTTACAAGGAGTATGCAGTTCCAGTTGCACCAACTCGAGCGTCGCATAGAACGCATGACAGCTGGCGATTTCTTCGTAAACTCGTCGAGTCCGGGTGGTCAATATGTTGATTCAGTCCTGGAAGCTCTGCGTCGTCTTTCAGGAGCACTGGAGGAAAGAGTCGTTCATCGTCGGGATTTCCAAGATATCCTCGATTCTATGCATGAGGGTGTTCTAGTAACTGACCTGGTCGGATTTGTGACGTACGCTAATATTCGAGCGCGCGACCTGTTGAACGCACCCCATAAAGAGATACTCGGAGAGCACATCGCAACTCTCGTAACTGGGCGATGGGAGCTAGACGGGAGCAGCGGGCGCTCGCGCCGCGAGGCGCGTCTTCAGGGCGCAGAGGGAGATTTTCGAGAGGTCGTCATCGAACGTTCGAGCTTAACGGATCAAAATGGTCTTTTGCGCGGCATGTTGTTCGTGGTCGAGGATGTCACAGAGAGGAACCGACTCGCACGGGATCTCACCGACCAGAGAGACATGCTGGCCCGGAGTGAGCGGTTGTCTGCCCTTGGTACCCTTGGCGCAATCGTCGCGCACAAGCTAAGTCAACCCATTAGCTCGGTGCGGCTTTTTCTTCAGCAGGTCAAACGTGAAATTGAATTGACCCCGACCTCCCAATTGGTCAGGGATAACCTCGACGACTCTCTTGCCGAGCTCGACAGGATAGCTGGAATTACCAAGCAGATGCTGCACACCGGTCGAGGACAATTATCCGGTCTCTCCGGACACCTTGGCGGCACTCCAGTGTTGAGCGCAGCGATGAAGATAAAGGAAGCGCTCCAGGACACCGCGCGGCGCCGCGGGGTAGCTCTTTCAATCCGTTCGGAGAGCTCGGATCTGCGAGTGGCATGCTCGGCAGTTGAACTTGAAGAGATCTTGTATTGTCTCGTTACCAACAGTTTGCAGGCGGCTCGGGAGGGAGATGCTGCTCGGGTGGATGTCGATATCGAGCGTACTGGTGATGCGGCTTTGATAACGGTAACAGATACCTGTGAAGGCATTTCCCTTGATCACATCGACAGGATCTTTGATTGTTTTTTCACGACCAAGCCGGAGGGGCAGGGAACGGGCCTCGGACTGGCCATAGTTCGCCATATTGCCGAGAGATATGGAGGTAAAGTTGAGGTGAGTAGTGAAGAAGGAACGGGAAGTTGCTTTATGATTTCGCTCCCTTTGAGCAAGGAGGTAGGTAGTGGTTACGACCCGGAAAGTGTTCGTTGTTGACGATGAGCCTCTCATTAGGAGGGCTCTCAAGCAGTCAGTCGAATCGTTGGGGGTTCGTGTCAGCTGTTTTCCAACCGCCGAACTGTGCTTGGATGCCCTCGAGGAGGAACGGTGTGATCTCGTGGTAACCGACCTTACGATGCCCGGCATGGACGGCCTCGCTCTCTTGGAACGCATTAGAAAGCTCTCGCCGCTCACAGCCGTTCTTTTGGTCACGGGCTACGGTAGCGTCCCGATCGCAGTGAGGAGCATTCAGCTCGGGGCGGCTGATTTCATCGAAAAGCCGCTCGACGAATCAGTTCTTCTACCGAAGGTCCGAGCGCTCTTGGAGATGCATGGGGTGGGAGAGAGCGAAGAACTGAGCCATGCGGAACAAAAAATCCTAGAGCTTGTAGCCCAGGGAAAACCCAACAAAGAGATAGCCTACCTTCTCAACCGCTCCGTCCGAACGGTTGAGAATCATCGACATCGCCTGATGAAGAAATTAGGTGTGAGTAGTACAGCAGAGTTGGTAAAGGCGGCGTTGATGCGTTCTCAGCGCCCCCCTAAACCCGCTCCAGTATCGTAGCTATACCCATGCCGAGGCCGATGCACATGGTGACAAGAGCATAGCGGCCGCCGGATCGTTCCAACTCATCAACCGCAGTGCCCAAAAGAATAGCCCCCGTGGCGCCCAGGGGATGCCCAAGAGCGATGCCGCCGCCATTGACGTTAACCTTGTCAGGATCGATACCCAATTCACGGATCGTCATGATCGGTACGGGTGCAAACGCCTCGTTGATCTCCCAAAGATCGATATCCGACACTGAAAGTCGGGCTCGCTCGAGAGCCTGTCTCGAAGCCTCAATCGGGCCGGTCAACATTATACGGGGAGGGGATCCAATAGCGCGGTGAGCAACGATTCTCGCGCGGGGGGTGAGAGAATGCTCCTTGATAGCTGTTTCACCGGCTACAAGTATTGCAGCCGCACCATCCACGATCGCTGAGGCGTTTCCCGCCGTGATGATACCATCCGCCTTGAATACGGTCTTGAGAGCAGCGAGAGCTTCTAAGGTAGTCTCCGGACGAGGATTGTCGTCTCGGTCTAAGGTGAGGCATTCCCCCTGCTCGGTCCGATACTCCACCGGGATTACACTCTTGGCAAAACGCCCTTCATCCATTGCACGCTTCGCGTTGAGTTGCGATCGAAGAGCAAACTCATCGGCCTGTAGACGAGAGATTTTGAATTCTTCGGAGAGGATCTCTGCGGCCGGCCCTTGTTGAACAAGATCAGGATGATGCTGTTTGAGAAACGAGCTCTCCTCTCCGCCGCAATCACTAAACATCGGAACGCGCGTCATGTGTTCCAGACCTCCCGCAACGACCAGCTCGTATTCTCCGGACTCGATACCGTTAGCCGCGAAGTTGAGCGCCTGTTGTCCAGAGCCGCACAGACGATTGATTGTGGTTGAAGGAACGCTGAACGGCCATCCTGCCGCGAGGGTGCCGGTTCGCCCCACACACCATCCCTGTTCTCCCGTTTGGGTAACGCAGCCGATCAGCACGTCTTCAACTCGTCCTGAATCGATCTTAGTTCGGTGGACTAGACTCTTGAGAGGATACGTTAGTAAATCAACCGGATGTACACTTGAAAACTTACCCTTCCTGCGGGCTCGAGGGGTTCTCACCGCATCGATGATATAGGCAGATCTCATCTACACCTCCACTTTTTGAGAATGGGATGATCGCCCCTTCTCATAACTGCATACTTTGACGTCCCCACTCAACACAACTTCAGCGGGATATAAAAACATCGACTCGTCTGTTTAGTTGGCGGCCTGATAGGGTTGCATTGCCAGCGATCGGTTGAGCGGCTCCTTGGCCGCTGGTCTTGATCCGGTCCATGGCTAAGCCGCGTGCGGCCAGGTAAGCACTGACCGTGTTTGCGCGAGCGAGAGCGAGGCGATCATTATAGTCGGGGACGCCGGTGTCATCGGTATGTCCTACTACGTTTACCGTCATGGCGTGAGGATCGCGTTTAATGGACTCTGCTAAGACCTCTAGATTGGCTAGCGCTCCGGACCTCAAACTGGTTGCATCTTCGTCAAAGAATATTCGATAAACACCCCTGGATTCCCCAGAGATCGCAGCTTTATCAAGCCGACCCTGAATCTTCTCGAGCTCGAGTTGAGTTCCTGAATTACGCATTTTGAGGGCAGCAAGCTCGCGATCCTGCTTCAAGAGAGCACCCTCTCCAATATCGAAGCCTGCACCCGTCAACATTCCTGAGACTGCCCCAAAGCCCGCTCCTACGGCTATACCCTTACCGGTAGAGTCTACTTGATTCCCCACCACCGCACCTGCACCAGCACCCCATCCCGCTCCAAGTACGGTTCCTGCGACAGTCTTGTCCGGCCCGGGCTGCGGATTAGAGCAGGAGGTCCAGGCAAAAAGAGCAGGAAGTAGCAACAGGATAAACGAAGGATATGGTGATTGTGATGAGCTCAGCTTCATGTCGATCTTCTCTCTCGTATTACGGCCTGAGGCATACCGGGATGGCTCGCATAACGACGAGCACAACCTTGGAAGGCTCCGGCTCCTTAGGGTGCCAGACTACGCAAGTCTGGTAGAACTGGTCTCAAAAGTATCTTCTGCTGCGGTTGACGATATGCGGACTGCGACTTCGTCAAACTTCGCGAAAAAATCCTTGAGTGTCTCTCAGTGGATACACCCCCGGTTTTTTCGCTCGTTTTCCTCGTCTCGCCTCGCATCTCGCCAACCTCGCTACGAAGCTACTTTTGAGACCAGTTCTAGTATATTAGAACCTACCTCTCCTTATCGGAAAGCTCCAGATGAGACAAAAGACGAAATGGCAGCTCATGCCATATTTAATACCAATCGAAGCACCGTGTAGTGCGAACGTCGTTTGTGTAGCTGCTCCACGTATTCCGGCAGTGTGAGTGCCATCAGCAGGGTAAGAAGCGGATCATGCGTGTCGATGCGGTTTCGGCTTACACGTCGTTCGTCCTGGCACAGATGATCTCGTTCCTCGTGAGAGAGGGGTATGTAAGAACCCTAGCCTTGGGCTAGAGCGCTCCGCTAGCGAGACTGTGAGCGCCTCAGCGAACACCACAGAGTCGTCAGCACTCCGACGATAGCAAGTAACAGCCACGCACTCTCAACAGGCAGAGTGGAGTACCACGTCATGTAGCTCATTAAGTTGATCTCCATGGGCAGTATCGCTTCCGAGAAAGGCAGGAGCGACGCAAGCGTCCTTCCAAGAGGATCAACTACAGCTGTAAGGCCTGTATTCGTCGAGCGAAGAAGAAATCTCTTCGTCTCAATCGCCCTGAAGCTGGCGATCATGTGGTGCTGGTACGGAGCGACTGAGTTTCCGAACCACGCGTCGTTGGTTTGATTGACGAGTAGGCGCGCACCCAACTGCACTGCCTTCTTGGCCAAATCAGGGATTATGTCCTCGTAACAGATGAGAGGTGAGAGAGCTACGCTGGAGCCGTCTGAGAGTTGATATGAGAGCACGGCAGGCTTTAGCCCCGCCGTGAATTGTCCTGCAGTTGCGTTGATGTCTTTGAGCCAAGGGAAAACCGAGCCCAGCGGAGTATACTCTCCGAACGGCATCAAGATCATTTTGTGGTATGGGGCATCAACAGACCCATCAGGACGTACAAGGATTGAACTGTTGAAGAGATGTTCGCGCGACGCCCAGGTCAGGCCACCGACAAGAAACGCGGAGCCGTCACCGAGAAAGGGGAGCTCGGGGACTGTTCGCGCATCTGAAGCCGATGCTGGTATCCAATCCGTAATCGTACTCTCCGGCCATATGACGAGGAGATCTTTCTCCGAGATTCCAGCGCTGAAATCGAGGTAGCGCTGACGGTTGACAGAGAAGTACTTCACGTCGTGCTTTTCCCGTAACGACACGTTTCCCTGAACCATCGCCGTTTTAAGAGGAGTTCCGTAGAGCGTCGGAACGGACTGCTCCGTCCGGGTCCCGTAGAACAGGGAAGAGGCAAGCAGGAGAAATGGAGGAAGCTTGGCAAGAAGAGAACCACCTTTGCCTAGGATGACAACCTCCAGAACCCACATCATCAAAAAGCTTATGCCGGTCACCCCTGTAATGTCAGCAACCTGCGCTAGCGGCACCAGCGCAAGCTGAGTGTGGCCGAAGTCCCACGGGAAGATACGGATCCAGAAGTTGATCGAGACGAGCCATGAGAGTGCAGTTCGAACTCCTAAGGTGCCGCACCACCGCGGAAGGTGTTGCCACACAAAGCCCCATATGAGGAACTGAACGGCGCTTCCGCACACAAAGAGCATGAAGATCGCAGCTGCTGTGATAGTCGGAAAGCCGCCGAAGTCCTTAATGGTTAGGAATAGCCAGTAAAAACCCCCGAGATAGGTTACTATCCCACTCAGGTAGAGGCGCTTGAGCCTTGCGCGTGGTGCAGCCAACGCGACTACCCAAAGCCCCAGAGCGCTCCAGCCTAATGCCGCACATGCCAGTGTTCCGGGAGCCCACCATGCCGCGATTGTTAAGGCCGCGGCTATGAGTGAAAGGAGCCAGAGCATCACGCGAATGGGTTCTCGCAGATCGACGACCCAGCCAAGAACGTTTCGATCCAGAGCAGACGGTTGTATTTGGCTGTTCTCTCGCTGCGACAGACCGAACCCGTCTTAATCTGGCCAGCGCCGGTAGCCACAGCGAGGTCGGCGATCGATGTATCCTCGGTCTCTCCAGAGCGATGAGACAAGATAGCTCTGTATCCATTCTCATGAGCGAGACTTATGGCTTCGAGAGTTTCAGTCACTGTTCCTATCTGATTGAGCTTGATCAAGATGGCATTTCCGACCCTGCGCTCGATGCCTTCTGCGAGACGTTTTACGTTCGTCACGAACAGATCGTCTCCCACAAGTTGCACCATGCCTCCGATCTTCTCGGTCATCAGGCGCCAGCCGTCCCAGTCGTTCTCATCGAGTCCGTCCTCTATGCTCACGAGGGGATACTTGCTAGCCCAGCCAGCATACATATCCACGAGATCAGCCGCGGAGAACTCTTCTTTGGAGCTCTTCTTGAACACATACTTTCGTTTCTCTTTGTCGAAAAACTCGCTGGCGGCGACGTCGAGGGCGATGGAGACATCGTTGCCGGGCTCGTAGCCTGCGTCAATGATCGATTCTACCAGCGCATCGAGCGCATCGGTCGGTCCTTTGAGATCGGGGGCAAATCCACCCTCGTCACCGATACCTGTGGAGAGTCCCTTCTTCTTGAGGTTCTTCTTGAGCGCATGGAAAACTTCGGATGCACAGCGGATGTTTTCGAAGAAGGTCGATGATACATGCGGAACGATCATGAACTCTTGGAAGTCCAGTGAGTTCGCCGCATGCGCGCCGCCATTGATGATGTTGACGAGTGGAACGGGGAGTCGACGAGCGTTTGCTCCGCCTATGTACCGAAAGAGCGGAATACCCAGGTACTGGGCTGCCGCATGGGAGGCTGCGAGGCTGACACCGAGGATGGCGTTGGCGCCGAGTCTGCTCTTTGTTTCAGTACCGTCCAGCTCGATTAGCTTGAAGTCGAGGCTTGCTTGTTCCAATACATCGTGGCCGGCCACGACCGGCGCAATCTTATCCTTGATGTTCTCGACGGCCGTGAGGACCCCTTTCCCAAGGTATCGAGACTCGTCACTGTCTCTCAATTCAAGGGCTTCATGCTCCCCTGTCGAGGCTCCCGAGGGCACCATGGCAGAACCCTGCGCGCCGTTTTGAAGCGTAACTGTGGCGGCAACGGTTGGAAAACCTCGCGAGTCGAGGCATTCATAAGCGGTGACAGATGATATCGCGCTGGACTTCATGTTCGTTCCTCTCAAAAGTGTCTTGATAGCTCTCAGTGCTAGCGTGCTGCACTGCGGGTGCTGTGTCTCGTTCCCGGGCAGGTAGTCTACCCCGCAATGCGCGAGGAAGTACATGGGTTTGGCGGATTTTGCGGGTCCAACAGAGACTGTAACAGAAAGTGTGTATGGACCGTGCACCTGCACGTGCTCGTGAACGTAAACGTACCCGAAAGTGCGTAGATTCCGGGTAGGTGCACGTTTACGAGCACGAGCACGTGCACGTGCAATGAACTACCATCCACAGTTTGCGTTACAGAGTCGGCCAACAGGGAGTCGTCGCCCGGGTTAAAACGAGCGTTTTGTCGGGCTTCCCTCAGTCAGCTAGGCGGGGTAGTCTACTCAGCATGCGAATCTCCGGCCCGATCCTCATAGTAGTTTTTGCGCTGCTCATAGCCGTAGTGTCATTCCTCCTTGACGATGGGTTCGCCAAAGTCGCCAGCTTGCAACGAAGCGTCGAGCAGCAGCAGAGATCTAACTCCAAGCTTGCGGAAGGAATTCAGGTTTTGAAGCGTGAGGTCAATGGCTTGCAAAATGACCCGCGTGTAGTCGAAAAGGCCGCGCGCTCGGAGCTGGGCATGGTTCGGCCGGATGAAATGATAGTCATCTTCGAGAAGAAACAGGAGGGGGCGAGTGGAGCGAGTCGGTAACCTACTCGGACAGATCGCCAACCTAAAACCGCGTAAGGTGGCAGGCGGATCCCCTAGCGCCGCAGCAGTGGAGATCAAAAGAACAGAGAGTACTCTGCAGGCGGGGGCGGCTATCACCGCTGCCAATCGCCCCGGCCCACACGTTGAGCCGAATCCTCCACTCAATGCGGATGAAACGAATCATCGTGTTCGTGACTATGTGCCCCGACGAAGGCGACCGGGAGTCTCAACCGACCTTACGAGGATCAAAGGAATCCTTTCAAAGGCGCTGGCTCACAAGGGCCTGGACAAGAAAATAGAACGTTACGAGTTTATCCTGCATTGGCAGGAGATAGTAGGCGAGTCCTTGGCCCGTATCTCCAAGCCGGAGTGTATTGTGAACAAAGCCCTCATTGTCAGGGTCGTTCATTCGACATGGGCGCAAGAGCTCGCTTTCATGAAGCCGGTATTGATCCAAAAGGTCATCCCCTACCTTAAAAAAGGGGATATGATTAATGATATTGTCTTTAGAGTCGGCAGCGTGAACTGAGCTGTCAATTATCTGTACCGATGTATTTGTTCCGTTTCTTCCGTTCTGTGCATGCACAACGCAGCGAGCTTCTTGCCGCTTCGCAATATGCCGACGTGGAGTTGCACCCGTTGCTGCGTGAAACATTGGAGTCGTTAGGTGAGGTCGGGGACAGCAATGCCCAGTCGTTCAATCGTCATGGGATCTGGGCTGCCAGTCTTCGTTCTGTCAAACCCCTGCTTCTGCACAGCGCATTGTGGCAATGTGTGTCTGCGACCGGCATGGTCACATCTCTCCTTGCGGTGCGTTACATCCTTTCGGCAGACTCCCCATTTATCCTGATAGTGGCTCTGTGCTTCCTGTATCTGCTAGCGGAGTGCGGTAGGCACACTGTATTTTTCTTCGACCTTCAGCGTAGGGCTCAGATAGCACGAGGCATACAGCTCTTCCTCTTCAACAAGGTTAACAAGAAGCTGTTTGTTCTCGATTCACACTCGAATCCGGAGTTCTCGTCGGGCAATGTGAAAACATTGCTTTCGGGAGATGTGGAGGCGGTGGAGGATTTCATCACTACCGCGCTCGGGAGTTGGGTGCCCGCTCTCGTCATTCTGGTGGTCACAACGGGTCCGATCATCGGTCTTGCCGGGGCGATGGGGGCAATTGGGATCGTGGTCGCTCTTCTTCAAGTCCCGATAGCTCTGTCGATAGCGCTCCTTTTGGAGCGCTACAAGGATCTTCGGCAAACCGAACAAGATCAACTGACGACGACGATCGGTGAGTGGGTCAGAAACGTACGATTAGTTCGGTATCTCAATTGGGAGTCGGTCATAGCCCGACGGGTCGAAGACGCGCTGAGGCGCTTTTCGATAGCCGCCGGAAAGGCTCATTTCTTGGTATGCCTAGCCTATGGTGTATCCTACTCGTGGTGGGCAATGCCGATACTGGGAATGCTTGCATACAGCTACTATGCTGGCATTCCTTTGTCGGCAACGGATTTCTTCCCCTCAATCTGGCTTCTCTCGCTCCTGTCTAATCAGATTCAGTTTTTACCTCATTCTCTCACTCAATTCGGGGAGGCGTCTGCCGCTGTTTCGCGGTTGGTGAGGTTCTTCGCCTTACCGGAGATCGACCGGCATTTTCGTGTGAACGCAGTTCCGCTCGTTGAGGACCTGGGCCTCCCTGTTCGTATTCATGCACGAGACGTTACGGTGAGCTATCCATCGGGCGATGCGATCCGTAATCTCTCCTTGAGCGTGGATCTGTCGGCTCATGTGGCGGTAGTGGGAGAGGTGGGTTCCGGCAAGACGACATTGCTCAAGCTCCTCATCGGGGAGTTGGCGCCAACGTCCGGCGAAATAGAGGTGGAGTTCGCCGGTGGAGTATGCGCTCCGTTGTGGAATCCGGACGTGTACGCGGCATATCGCAGTTTTATCGCCTATGCCCCTCAGGAGCCGTTTCTCTCGAATGCTCCGTTGCGTGATAACATCGATCTCTCAACCGGTAGAGGCTCAGGAGAGGTCGATGATGCCGCCGGTCGAGCGTGCCTTACTCC
This sequence comes from Bdellovibrionota bacterium, assembly GCA_044351795.1. Taxonomy (GTDB): domain Bacteria; phylum Bdellovibrionota_C; class UBA2361; order UBA2361; family OMII01; genus OMII01. The sequence continues at coordinate 9,886 of JBILFA010000055.1, forward strand.
CGATATCGCTCTCTTTACGCATGGACTCGATGAAGAGGTCGGGGAAACGGGCATTAATCTCAGTGGGGGACAGAAACAACGGGTTAGTCTGGCCCGAGCTTTCGTCTCCAATCGCCCTTTTCTATTTCTCGATGATCCTCTCAGCGCGGTTGACTCTGCCACAGAGCGGGTGCTCTTCGCGCGTTTCGTGAGTGAGGCTCGCGGTTTTATCCTGGTATCGCACAGAATAGACGAGCTCAATGAGTGCGACCGAGTTGTGGTTCTCGAGAGTGGTCGAGTCGTGGAAGATGGCGATCCGTGTGAGTTGCTCCGGGATTCACGTTCGCGTTACCGCGCTTTCCGAGAAGCGCGCGAACGAGAGGAGGGGAATGTCAACTAAGTCCTTCACCTCCCAGGAAACGATATTTTCAATCGGGCGTTCGTTTGCAACTTTGCGTCGATTTGTCCGAATCTTACCGCTGCTCCGAATTCTATTTCTTCCTACTATAGTGCTCAGTGTCATCGCAGTAGCTCTTCCGCAGCTTTTTCTGTGGTTTTCCGGATATTTCGTACAGTGTGCCTCAAAGCATGAGTGTGCTGTAGACATACCGGTTCTCGGATTTACCGTTGATGTCTCGATGCAGATGTTGGCATTGATAGCGCTCGGATCGTTCGTTGTCAGACTGATGTCGTGGGTGGTGTTCGAGATCGGTGGGTTGTGGTCTCTACAGAGTTTTCACCGCCGGATGGTTGCAGGCCTGCAAGGAGTTCGAACCACCTTCTTCGACGAAAACCCTTCCGGTCGGCTTATTAACCGGATGGTGAATGATTACGAGAGTCTTCGCTCCTCCTGCATCGTGCGCATGGGTGATTCCATGCAGGCGCTATTCGAAGTGTTGAGCGTTGCCGCCATGGTTCTCTTTGCTCATCCAGTCGGCGCTCTACTGATCATTCCCACGGTTGCCTTCTTCCTCTACATTCAATGGGGAGTGGCTCCGATGCTGCAACGTCTTTCGACCGTGCGTTCGATTAGGCTCGGAGAGGTTATTCACCGTGAAACAGATATTATCGAAGGCGCACGATCCTTCGTCTTGTACAACGCCGAGGGGGCGCTTCTGAAGCGTCTGCGAGCTGCTGTCACGCGTTATGTGCAGGTCCATCTCCTGCGGGTTAAAATCGAGGCGTGGGGACGTTTGCTGTCTAGTCTAACTACCGCCACGTACAGCTTTGTCGCGCTGCTGATGGTGGCTCTTGCTGTTCGTAACGGCTCGCTGTCGCTGGTCATGGGGGGAGCGATTATAACTGTAATTCTCAGGCTCGCGCCAGCGTGCGGCTGGCTCGCGTGGTCAGTCGGCCTACTAATTGAATCGATCGGCGTAGTCAAAAGAGCTTTCGAAATGATAGATCTTCCGCGCCAAGAGACCGAGGAGTTTGCATCGCCTCCATCGAGAAGCGGTCCAGTCGCCGTGGCATCTCGGGGCGAGCTCACTTTCGCCAACTACTCGATGTCGTACCGCGGGGACTCTCCTCCGATCCTCCAGGGTGTGTCGTTGTCTATTCCGGCTGGTTTCAAAGTTGGAGTCGTTGGTCGTACCGGGTCCGGGAAGACCTCTCTGATTCAGAGCCTTTTTCGCATGGTGTATGTGAGAGGGGGGGATATCTTGCTCAACGGCGCGTCGCTTTTGCAAGCTGATGTACATAGTGTTCGTGGGTTGTTCGGGGTTGTCCCGCAAGATCCCTATCTCTTTGCCGGCACTCTCAGGACTAATCTCGATCCTGATGGAGGAGTCTCCGATGAGCGCTTGAGCGAGACACTGCTGACCGTGGGTCTCGACATGCATCTGGGCGATAGGGTGTCAGAGGGGGGACGGAACATCTCTGTTGGCGAGCGACAGCTGCTCTGCCTCGCTAGAGTATTGGTGCATGACAGGCCTATCATTCTTCTCGATGAGCCCACGAGCTCAGTCGACAACATTACAGACATGAACATTCAGCGTGCTCTTCACGGAGCCTTCGCCGACCGTACCGTTATCGCTATAGCTCATCGCATCGATACGTTACGAAACTACGATATGATCGTGGAGGTCCGTGAGGGACAGATAGCTCGCAGCGGGCCCGCACGTGAGATTATGCCCCTTCTATCGGCGGCAGACATACAATAACCGGGAGAGTCTTTGTGCCTTTCTAAGTGCAACATCGACTTGATTGGTGTCTTTTCGTCTGCTAGCGTCACAGGGTTACGTGTGCCCCGAAGCAGCGCAGGAGGGGTCTGGTCTCTGCATTGTGCATGTTGTCTAGGCTGAAGGTAGGAAGTCATGACGTATTCAGTTCTTGTGTCCACCTCGAGCTTTATTGACACGCCGGGAGCTCATGTAAAAAAGCTTCAGGATGCCGGTTTCGAGGTTACAAAGGCTCGTGGCCCCCTGAATCAGGATCAGCTGCTCTCTCATATCGGTGACGGTACTCGATTCGACGCATTTCTGTGCGGGGAGGATGATTTTAATGCGCGCGTGCTCCAAGCAGCAGCGCCCCGAGCAAAAGTAATCAGCAAGTATGGTGTAGGTCTCGACAAGATAGATCTCTCAGAGGCGGGTAAGCTCGGCATCAAGGTCACCAACACGCCCGGTGTCAATCATACGACGGTAACGGAGCTCACCTTTGGTTTGCTCTTGAGCTTGACTCGCTGCATTCCGGAGCACAATGCGATTGTGCATCGCTGTGAATGGAAGCGGCAAACGGGCCGTGAGCTCGCAGGCAAAACGCTCGGCGTGTTGGGGTTTGGTCGAGTCGGCAAGGAAGTCGCCAAGCGAGCCATGGCCTTCGGTATGAATGTGCGGGTGTTTAATACCTCTTGGTCGGCTCAGCACACGGCGTATCTCGATCTGCTCGGTAAAGTTTTCACAGACCCCTTGTTTTCTGAGTATCCCCCTTCGATTCAACACTCTCTCAAAGATGAGGAGTTCCTTCCTAATGTCGATTTTCTTTCGATTCATATGAGCTTGACTCGTGATAATCAGTTCTTCATCAATCGTCGCAGACTAGGGATGTGTCGCAGGGGGGTCTTCATTGTGAATGTAAGCCGAGGAGCCTTAGTCGATCAGCGTGCGATGGCAGACGCGATTAAAAATGGACAGGTTGCCGGTTACGGCGCGGATGTTTTGGATCCAGAACCCGTACAGCCGGACAATCCGCTCTTAGGCCTTCACAACGTTCACCTGACCCCTCATATCGGCAGCAGAACCCACGAAAGCGTAGTACGGCAAGGGTCGGCGGCTGTCGACAATCTCATTCAAGCACTTCGAGAGCAGACATCGAAGGCTGCTGCTGCGACGTAAGACGAGTGCGCAGGCCTGTGCCTTTTTCACTGTCAATCAAGGGAGGATTGGCTTAGGCAATAGACGCGCAGTATGGGTCTGGTAGCAGTATGGGTCTAGGCCTTCGATGAAAACACACATTCCGGCGCCACCGGTCTCGTTCGCTTCTCTCACAGTATATAAGGGCATCATTGATGAATATTCTTCGCTACCTTCCCAAAGCGTACCTGAGCTGGTTCGTGGGCCACCTGATTCGATTGCCGCTGCCCGGCCCTCTGGCGCGGCTATCAATGAGGGTGTTTGCCGGGCTCTACTCGATTGACCCCTCGATGGCTACATTACCGCTCTCTGGATATCGATGTATCGGTGACTTCTTCATTCGCGATTTGCGTCCGGAGCTGCGTCCGATCGGCGAACCAATAGTGTGTCCGGTTGATGGGAGGCTCCGAGCGTGCTCCGACTTGGATGCAGCCGGTGAGATCACACAGGTCAAGGGAGTACAGTACAAGTTGTCCGATCTGCTTGGCGGCGATTGCCTCTCTGACCGCTTCCAACATGGACAGTTGTGGAATTTCTACCTCTCACCCCAAGATGCGCACCACATTCACGCTCCTGTTGATGGAAGGATAGTCAAGACAGTTCATCTTCCCGGCGCGCTCTGGCCGGTGAACGATTGGGCTTTGCGATCTATCCCCGGTCTTTTTGCGGTGAATGAGAGGGTAGTAACTTTTATCGAAAGTGAGCTCGGGTTGATTGCCGTGGTGATGGTAGGAGCTACCAATGTGGGTCGAATAAAATTGTCCTATCTCGATGTGGAGACCAATAAAGCCCCTTGGAGAAGATCTATTCCTCAAACCTTCGAGCACTCCTCACCTATCGAGGTCAAAAGGGGTGATAAGCTAGGCACCTTCAAAATGGGATCGAGCGTTATACTCGTAACCGAGCGGCGATTGGTTCCGGGGAATCTCTACGAGGGAGGTATAAAGGTTCGATATGGAGTTCCCTTAAGCGCCCTTTAAGCGCTCACGTGTCGTCATCAAGGTTGAACACGCGCTTACTTAGGTCGATGTGGAGCCGTTCAACTGTTTCTTTGATGCTCGGAAACCTTTTGCTTGCGACTTCAAGCATGCGAGCAACCTGCTTCTTGGAGAGGTCCTGGTCGACCTCGAGGGTCTTCAATTTTCCATTCTTTTTTTCCGTAACAAGTACCGATCCACAGGGCTTACCCGATTCCCGTGCGAATTTCGAATCCTTGCCCGGAAAGAGCAGTAATGACATCACGACCTTCGGATCTCTCTCACCTCTGCCTTGGGCTTGGGCGCTGTAGGATCTCACCAAAAATCCTCCCGAAGTTTGATTCGCTTGCACGCCAGCCATCGCCACGATGTGTCCTTCTTCATTCGGAAGATCCTGACTGAACCACGGTATCAAGCCATTGAGCTTTGTGCCGTAAAAGTGGTCTCCGCACATAATCGGCATAGTCATGGCACGAGTCGCACGGATCTCCTGTATGCCGACCGGGTTGCAGAAATCAATGTGCTCCATTCCTTGTGGGGTTCGTACCGAATACATGCCGCCATAGGGGCTGGCGTCGACGACAACAGGCACGAACTTGTCTCCCTCGGAAAAATATACGACCGTCACATTGTGTAACGTGCTTCCGATGTTCACTATCCACACATCCGACGGAATTCCCATGCCTGAGAAGTAGCTACGCGCCGTGAGGGCCGAGTCGTTGCATTGGTGACAGTCCGGGTGAGGAAGATCGAAGCTTTCGCCCCATGGTACGCCAACCTGCGCCACGCCCCCCACATCTTTGGCGCGCTGTAGAGTGTTTGAGACCTCTGCGTATCCATATTTTTCTATCGAGAATAAGCCTGATCTCTGTACCAATTCATGGAACTGCTGCAGCACAACTTGGTTGCGCAGGCCCAGCACCGGTTCGTTTGCCAGGGACTCAAAGCGTTGGCTGATGATACTGGAGATACGTTCTCGGAGCGCGCCCCTTTCGGCCTCTTGTAGCCAGTTCATGCATACGATCTCTGGAAGGTCCGTTCCTCCGGCGACTCGTAACACCGCGGCAGAGGTAAGAATTACGGCTTCGATCAGCTTGTGCTTCAATACATCTGTGCGGAAGCGATACGCATCTAAGGTCGGAAGCGCCTCAAGCGCTTCTAGTACGTCGTCACGGCGCTGAAGGCGCCCAATTACCCGAACCATGCTCGCGGTAGTCTGGGTCATCTGCTTGTTATAGGCGAGAGTCTCCTCGTAGCAGGCGCGATGATTTTCGAGAGGTTTTCTGTCGGCGTATAGATCTGCCAATGCGATCGCTGCTCGTCGAGGATCGGCCTCTGCCACAGCATCAAGTCGTTGAGCTACAGCTGTACTCCCGTTATGGGTCAGGAGTTTTCCAAGCGACTCCACCATCCGGTAGTGGGAAAATATCTCTTGCTCGCGACGTTCCGCGCCCAACTCTGGAACTTTGAGCCCTTCTTGTGTCTGGGGTGTCACTTTGTGCCGAACCATAGCACCTCACCAATTGATCCTCAGGCAGTGCAAAAAAGCCAAGCCTCTAAGCGTAGCCTAGCAGAGCTGAGAATCTTATGCGCGCTTTGCTTACCCGCTCAAATCCTCAAAGACCCCAAAAAAAAGGCTCACGGCTGCAATTGTGCAATCACCGTGAGCCACGAATCAGTGTTTGGTCAGATTCTTATCGGATGTAGCGATTGAGTACCATCTCGAAGAGCTCCTGACGTCCTGATACATTAGGAGACACCTCGCCTTTCTCGAGCATGTATTTCTCGAGAGTCTCAAAGGACATAGAGCCCTCGGATATTTGAAGGCCGATTCCGCTCTCCCAGGAAGAGTAGCGCTTATCCACCATCTCTTTGAGGACACCCTCCTTGCGAACCTGTGCGGCGATCTTGAGTCCGTGAGCAAACGCATCCATCGCACCGATATGCGCGTAGAAGAGATCGATAGGCTCGAAGCTCTCGCGGCGCACCTTGGCATCGAAGTTGAGTCCTCCGCGACCGAGACCTCCTTGTCCGAGGATAGCAAGCATAACTTGTGCTGTCGTATAGATGTTGGTGGGAAATTGATCAGTGTCCCAACCGAGTAGCTCGTCTCCACGATTGGCATCGACCGAACCGAGCATTCCGTAACTGCTGGCGTAGGAGAGTTCGTGTCCCATCGAGTGTCCAGCCAACGTGGCATGGTTGGTTTCGATGTTGAACTTGAACTCTTTCTCGAGGCCGTACGTTCTCAAGAACGCCATACATGCAGCACAATCGCTATCGTACTGATGGGTTGTCGGCTCCTTGGGCTTGGGCTCAATCAGGAACTGGGCGTCAAGGCCGATCTTGTTACGGTAATCGACCGCCATGCTGAGAAAGCGGCCGAGGTTGTCGAGTTCGCGACGGAGTTGAGTATTGAGAAGGCTCATATATCCCTCCCGTCCACCCCAGAAAACATAGTTTACACCGCCGAGCTCCTTGGTGACTTCCATAGCCTTCTTGACCTGTGCTGCGGCGTACGCGAACACGTCGGCGTTACAGCTCGTTGACGCTCCGTGCACGAAGCGCTTGTTGCTGAAGAGATTAGCGGTTCCCCACAGGAGCTTGATGCCGGTGCGAGCCTGCGCATCTTTCAGTTTCGCCACCACTGCATCGAGGTTCTTGTTAGTCTCTCGTAGATCTTTACCTTCTGGGGCAACATCGCGATCGTGAAAGCAGTAAAAAGGTACGCCAAGCTTCTCCATGAACTCGAAAGCAACATCTACCTTCGTCAGTGCCATCTCGAGGGAGTTCGAGCCGTCGTCCCACGGACGAACCGCACAACCAGGACCGAATGGATCGCTCCCCGTTCCGCAGAAAGAGTGCCACCATGCTACAGCGAATCGTAGGTGGTCCTTGATGGATTTACCTTCAATCACCTCGTCGGGATTGTAGTGACGAAACGATAGGGGGTTTTTGGAGTCGGGTCCTTCGAATTTGATCTTGGGTACATCGAAATATTGAGTCATGGCTTCTCCTCTGAATGTAAATGTTCGCGCCTTCGAGCCGGCGCTACGGTTCTATGCAGCCAACAAGGAAACTACTTCTACGACCTCTCTTGGATAAAAAGCTCCCCGCGAGGTAACGGTGACAATCGCAAGCGTCGGACGACAACGCTCTACAAAACAACTTCCGAAGAACGAGGCCGGACCATAGCACTTTTTAATACGAGCGGTACATGAAATCGTTTAAGCTCTATCCAAGCAGGATGAGGCAGAAGGTGCACACCACGTAAGTACTTTAGAACGCATTTCAAATTAGACCTGTCATCTCATCAAACCGGGAGTATTTTCCCAGGATTCATGATGTCGTAAGGATCGAAAACGCGTTTGACGCCGCGCATCAGATCTATTTCAGCGTTCGAGCGGGTGTAATGAATGAAGTCCCGTTTGAGTAGCCCAACCCCGTGTTCAGCCGAGATACTGCCCTTGTAGCGCTGCACTGTCTTGAAAACAGTGTGGTCTGCCTGATGACATTTTTCCCAGAAATCTCCATCTTCCATTCCGTCCGGCTTGAGAACATTGACATGCAGATTGCCGTCACCGACGTGCCCAAAGACTACTACCTTGAAATCAGAATACTCGGCAGCGATTGAGGTGTGCAGATCCTTTACGAAGCTTGGTACTGCTGTAACGGGCACTGATATGTCGTTTTTATGAATCGTGTAGTGGGTCGAAAGAGTTTCACTGATCAGATCCCGAAGGTCCATAAGTTCCTTCGATTGAGCCGTTGATTCGCTCACCACAACATCTTGAATCAGGCCATTCTCGAACGCTTCACCGAAAACGCGCACGACTTCTTCGTCGGCACCTGATTCGTTCAGCTCCACTTCCACCAAGATGTAGGTTGAGTATGTGCCGGAGAATGGGTTTCTCAAGCCACGGCGTGTGATTACCTCTTCTATCGCGCTTTGCTCCATGAATTCGAACGCCGAGAGTCCTCTCAGATTGTCACGGCAATGGGAGAGAAGCGGAAGCACCGCGTCGTTTCCTGATAAGCCGCACAGTACTCTCGTAGTATCTTTCGGAGGGCTCGCAAGGCGCAGCGTTGCTTCAGCGATGATACCGAGGGTTCCTTCCGAGCCGATAAGGAGAGAGCGCAGGTCGTATCCTGAGTTGTTTTTGAATAGTGAGCCGTTGAGTTCCAGGATGTCTCCTGTTCCGACGACGACCTTGAGCCCCACCACCCAGTCGCGAACATTCCCGTACTTGATGACTCGGATACCTCCCGCGTTCGTCGCGATGTTGCCGCCTATCTGAGAAGAGCCACGGCTCGAAAAATCAACGGGGAAATAGAGCCCCTGTTCGGCGGCGGCCATTTGTATGCGTTCAAGAGCAACACCGGCTTCACACCGAATAGTTCGATCCACGCGGTTGATCTCAAAGACCTTTCGCATGCGCTCAAGCGAAAGCACGATCTCTCCATTTGTAGCAGTTGCTCCGCCGCTGAGGCCGGTTCTTCCTCCGGAGGGCACGATCGCTACTCGAGCCTCGATACAGCTCTGTACCACGGCTTGGATCTGCTCGATCGACTCAGGTAGTACCACCATCGCGGCGTTCGGTTGAAAGTCTTTAATCCAGTCGCGTCCGTAGAAGGTACACGAGTCGGCATCTGTCAGTATCAGATGAGGCGGTAGTTTGTCGCGGAGGATAGTCAGCAGGGTGTTGATATTGCTCATTTTTATTTCCTGAAGCAGGGTGCGTGCTTGCTACGATAAGGGAGAGGAACTCAAAACATCCACGATCGGTTGTTCGGGTCCCCTAGCATTAATATAGAAACCAGTTAGTAGCCCATGCGTACTCTGTCAAGATTACATACCCGGCTTTTGCTCTACAAAGAGTGGATTAAGCGATGGCGAAGTTGGCCTGTCAAGGAATGGGTCGATGCCGCGCAGCATTACCGAGCCGCTCGGTACGAGCAGGCACAGGAGTTATACAAAAGAGGCTTGGCAGCGCATCCTACGAGCCCAGCGCGAGTAAACGCATTGCTGGATCTTTCGCATTGCGCGTTCAGACTGAAGAAGTTCGATGAGGCCGAGTTCGCCTTGAGGCAGGCGGTGGCATGTGATCCCCGCGAGCGCGAAACCTATGTTAGGTTGGCCCGGCTGCAGCTGTGGTTAGGCTATGCGACTGAAGCCGCTTGGACTATGCGGGCGTGTTTAGCCAAGGTGTCGGTTGATCCGGAATTGGTAACTATTTTCATCACCGCGGTGGTGGAGAGCGGCGGTGTCTCATACCTCGCTGAAGAAGCCCGTGAGGCGCTCAAGCTATTGCACTACGAGGTGGAGGCATATCCCCGTTTGGAGGTTGCGCGAGTGAGGCTGGAGCTCTTAGTCGGTGACTCCGAGTCTGCGCGTGATGACCTAGCCAAGCTAGCTTCGCTCGATCGTGGGCCGTTCGATGCAGTAGTATCGTATGCGCAGGTCTTATTGGACGAGGGCAAGACGGCATATGCGCGGCACCATTTGCACAGAGCTCTCGTCGTTTCATCCGAGAACCCGCGCGTCTTGAGGTTGCTCGCCAACAGTTATCTGAAAGAAGGTGTGTTTTTCGAGCCTGAATATGCTGTTCAGCTAGCGACATTGGCCTGCCAGTGTGCGGGCTGGAGGGGAATTCACGAAATGCACACGTTGGCCGAGGCGTACGCTTTGAGTGGAGACAAAATGTCAGCGTTGCTCGTTGCGACAAAGGCGAAGGAGACCGGCGGACGTCTCCTCGGTTCATACCGAGATGCCAAGCATCTTGATAAGTTGATTCAGCGTTTGTCGGAAGGAACTCAGGCATGAGGCCGGATGTGATCTGAGCCGCTGACATCTGCCTCTCTTCCAGGCATGATGGTTGTGTGAATGCACTACCCTACAAAAAATGGTTTTCTGATCTCGTTGCGGTCGTGGCGTCCGCGCCGGAGCTGGCTGAATTGACGGGATTCACCGTTGCTTTCGTCGTAGAGGGGCAGACTTTTGCACTCGATTTGGCCCGGCGTGTTCCTAGTGATGCGGCTCAGGCGTGTTGCCGATTGTCGGGTAGAGATGAGCTTTTCGAGCGTCTGGTACGGGGCGATACGACCCTTCAGAAGGCATATCGGTCTGGGGATCTCGACATGAGCGGCGATCCCCAAAGCCTCCTACGCCTGGCGTATCTTTTCGAGCGTAGTAGTTCGGCACTCAGCAATTGAGCCGAAGTCTAGAGCGGCATCGCAGTGGTTGATCGGCTTGCTGTCTATGGGCGACAAGAAGAGATCTTGTATGTTTGACGGGTAGGGGCGCAAGAAGGCTATAATCACATGTTGAAGTGCGATAGGAGCCGTAGAGCCGTTTCTCGTGAGTGTATCTTGTGTCGTTAGATGAAGTTTATCAGGAAGTCATCCTAGATCATTACAAGACCCCCCGTTGTCAGGGAGTACTCATCAATCCGGACAAGAAGGTCGACCTGCACAACCCACTGTGCGGCGATCAGATATCGCTAACGGTGAAGTTTTCGAGCGACATAATTGCTGAGATAGCCTTTACCGGACACGGCTGCTCTATCAGTCAAGCCACAGCGTCGATAATGGCCGAGCTATTGAGAGGTAAGTCAAAAGCCGAGGCTGCGCGGTTATCCAAGCTTTTCAGAGGTATGATTAAAAGCGAGGAGTCCGGTGATACCCTGGAAGTATTAGGGGACGCCCTCGCTCTGGAGGGGGTAAAGCGCCACTCTGCGCGGATCAAGTGCGCGCTTTTGGCGTGGGATTGCATTGACCGGGCTCTATCCGACGAACATGTCGGCGGCAGCATGCGCGATGAGTTGCCGTAAGGCGTCGCTACACAGATACGAGCCCTTCGGCGATAGCCATCTTTACCAATTCGGCATTTGTTTTTGCCTCCAATTTTTTCAGGATATTGGAGCGATGCGTATCTACGGTGCGTGTGCTGATGTACAATTGCTTGCTGATCTCGCGGTTGGGGCAACCGTTTGCCAGCAGTACGAAGATCTCTCGCTCGCGGCGTGAGAGAGAGGCTATGGCGACAGAGTGTTTATTATCGGCTCCATTTGATGTCACGAAGCGCTCCGTCACAGATGGACTCAGATAGGTCTTACCGTCTAAAACGGAATGAATCGCAAACTCTACCTCTCGCATGTCTGCCTGCTTCGGAAGAAATCCTCGTGCCCCCGCCCCGAGTGCCGAGCGGATGCTGCGTTCAGACTCATCCGCCGAGAGCACTAAAATTGGAATGTCGATACCCCGTCGTTTTAGCTCCTCTATTGTCGAAAGCCCGTTGACGTTCGGCATGGCGAGATCCAAAAGGATGATATCAGGTGTAATGTCGGAGATTCGTGATAGTAGTTCAGAGCCATCTGAAGCTTCCGCTATAACCTGGAAGGTTCCACGATGAGCAAAGGCTTCGGACAATGCCTGCCTCAACACCAAATGGTCATCTACAAGGAAAAGTTTGATACACGACTGACTTGCTTCATTAATACTGCTGCTCATAACGCTTCCCTTTTCGGTGAGTTCCACGATAGACCACGCCGTTCACTCGGTCTGAAGTGTGTATACGGATTGTTCGTAGATCAGGTTAAGGTTCTAGCGTCATTATTCACACTCGACTGCTGCAAGGCGGTCGATAAAGATAAGGTAACCTCTTGTTCTGTCTGGCAAAAAGGGTTGCGGAAAAAGTGATATGAGAGGATCGTAAGCTGTGGTTATGTTACCTAGGTAGGTGGTCGGATGAGCGAGAATTTAGAGCAGGCTGCTCGTTTGATTATTAGCGGGGTAGGGGAAGAGAGTGGGCGTGTCGGTTTGGAGCGCACTCCAGAGAGGTTTGCCAAAGCGTTTCGACAGATTACTTCGGGATACTCTCGCTCGGTACAAGGCATTGTCGGCGATGGAATCTTTCCCTCCGAGTGTGAAGACCCGGTCATCGTATCACAGATGAAGTTCTTCTCCGTATGCGAGCATCATCTCCTTCCCTTCCACGGGCAGTGTTCGATTGCTTATGTTCCAAATGGAAGAATACTAGGGCTCTCAAAGATTCCCAAGATCGTCGAGCTCTTTGCTCAACGCCTTCAGGTACAGGAGCATTTGACGCGGCAGATAGGATCTGCGATCGAGGAGTGCGTGGCACCGAGAGGTGTTGCAGTAATCATGAGTGCTATGCATCTCTGTTCGGTCATGAGAAATCA
>JBILFA010000006.1:0-60787 GCA_044351795.1 Bdellovibrionota bacterium
GGCGTGAATATTCGGATAGCCAACAACTCCTGGGGAGGCTCAGGATACGCGGCCGCGCTTGGAGAGGTTCTTGAGCGAGCTGAGGACGCCGGGATACTTTTCGTCGCCGCTGCAGGCAATGAAGGTGCCGACAACGATGTAGAGCCGTCTTATCCAGCAAACTTTGAGTTCGAGAACGTCGTGTCTGTCGCTGCTGTCGATGAAGCGGGAAACCTGGCGTCGTTTTCCAATTACGGATCCACCACGGTCGATATCGCCGCTCCAGGGGTGGGTATTTACAGCACGTATCCGGGTAATCGATACGCGCGATTGTCAGGTACCTCCATGGCAGCACCGCACGTCGTTGGAGCGCTTGCGCTGCTCTTTGCAGCCGAGCCGCAGTTGACCCCGGCAGAGGCCCTGACACGTCTCTACGATAGCGGACGTGAACGGGGCTCTCTCTATGACGGTGGGCGTCGAGAAGCGCTGGTGCGCACTCAGCGTAGTGTGGATGTGGGACGTATGCTGTTCAAAGAGATCAGTCCGCTGGCGGAAGAAGGCGTGACAGGGCCCGCATGTGTCTATGACCTTCATGCCTCTAACCTTGCGTTTGGGGGGAGGGTCGATACCGCCGCAGATCGTGCCCCGATAGTGCAGCAGTCCGACGAGGGTGATTTCTATCGTTTGGACTTGCCCTTCGCTTTCCCATTCTATTCGACGACTGTATCGACCTTGTATGTATCACCGAATGGCGTAGTCTACCTGAATCCTCCTACCGAAATCGACTTTGAGGCAGGTCGTCAGGCCCCGATGCAGTCAATCGCCGCGTTGCATATTGACATGGTTCCGCTTTCCTCGAGACACGGAGTCCGAGTGTTCAAAGGTAGCGATAAGGTGACTATCTCATGGGAAGAAGGTTTGTTCGCTACCCAAAAGATAGACGGTGTGGTGAAGGTGCGTTTGACCCTGCATGAGTCGGGCGAGGTGGAGAACTCAGTCTCCTTTGAGGGTGGAGAGGAGGCGGGGGTTTTGCGACGCCTCGCTTTGGGAGATCCGTTTCAGCTGCCAGCTTCCCGCGCAGCCGCACTGATCGGTATCTCGGGGGCCTCGACCATGTTCGCGAGCACTCTCGACATCTCCGAGTCGCTGCGCGGATTGGTCTCGTCGTTGGACCAAAGGCTCGTGCTCGGTGTTTCTATGAAACCGAGGTGTAAGGATGTTGGAGTGAGGACAAGAGTGACATCAGTGTCACTCAAGAAAATGCCGTCTAGACGATCTTCCAACGCTACCGAGGTTCGAGGTACGCTCGCCGGAGAAGGTAGCGGTAACGTGCCTGTTTCGATCGCGGTGGACTCCTTTCAATGCCTAGATACGAAACAGATACGACTAGAAGATGGGCAAGTGACGTTCCGTGCCAAGATCCCGCGAGGTCCGGTGCGCCTCGAGGCCTCATCAGGATCAGCGCGAGGTAGGGTGAGACTTGCTTCCTATCAGAGCAGTCGCGGGTCCCCCAAGGATCGGCGAGTGAGAGCGAGGGTATGCAAAGCGATTGTGCGATCCATCCGGCCCGTGTCTCAAGGGTGACGTGCCTTATGAAGTAATCGTACGGACCCTTATACCTGTTAGGAATACAAGAATACCCTAGCTTGGGAGGAAACTCTTGGAGCCTTTACTCTGAGCTGCCAGGGGTACTAATGCCGGAGCAGCGCTACATCGTCTCGAATTCGTCGGTCGTCTCTGACGAGCCCGCGAGCGGGTTGCCTTGCTCAAGTTGATATGGGGGTAGGTCCGCCCGCCCTTTTTGAATCCAAAGCGCCTGAGACCGATCTCGTTGAAGTGTGGCGAGTGTGCTCAGCGCATTTTGTAGCGCCGCGTGGGTCGGATAATACTTCGCTGGCAGCGCCACTTCGGGTGCTTGTCCGGTAGTGCGAATAGATTCGCACCACCGAGCAGCCATCTGCACGTCCCGTGCGATCTCCATTTCCTCGCTCGAGCCTGTTTCCATCAGTCCGCTGAGAGCGCTCGCTATAGCGGTCGATCTCATGATTCCGAAGCCCAAGCTTTGTACAAGCACTGAGCCGATCTGGATGCGCGTGCACCCCCACTGCTGTATCTCCAGCTCACAGTTCCAGCTGAGCCGCTGTTTCTTGAGAAGTCTCCTATAATCCTGAAATCCTTTTGAATCGTGACGGAGAAAGGCTGTCACTCCAAGGATCGGAGTTACAGCTTGAAGAAGACTCAGCCCTCCACCGATGGCCGGAATCGCTCGCCCGAGCAGGAGGCCCATATTGATGCTCTCCGCCAAGGAGTCTTCTATGAACTTGATCTCCTCTGCATCGCAGAACGATTGGGCTCGTCGCCACAGGTAAGTAACCGCCAAGATCGACGCTACCTCGTGAGGCGAGAATACTTTCAGGACACTCAATTCGGGGGTTCGTGATGTGCTTGATATGACAGAAGGTTCGAACGCATAGGCAGCGAAGTAGAAGGGGGCGAAGAGCGAGGGGCTCCTCAAGAGACGCGCCATTTGGTGACGCGTCGAGCCTGATATCTGAGACTCTCCCTTTGCGTGCGCACTCAATAGAGCTCTAACGGCTGTTACGAAGGGTGCCGGGGGTTGGCCGAATACTCCCGCGTACTGCCGCGTGTATTCCCAACTTTGGGCGCTCATGCTCTCGTTTGTGTCCGACATCTTGCTAGGAACTATCGGCTAACCAATCGACTAGGTTTACAGTGCGTTTGGTCGAAAAGAGGAATTTCTTGCAGGCTATACCGGTGAAGTCTTGTGGACGACGCCCTATGATACACACGATGGACATATGTGCTCTTTGACGAAATGTCACTTTACTAGAGCTGTGCTAGAGAGGAGACAAGAACGGTTTCTGTAGTGTTTTCGCCGTCATAGCCCGCGAAATCGAACAGCACCTAGCGCAGAGCTTGCTATTTTTGAGTGAAACAAATCATCGATTTCGCGTTAAAGGGGCTTTCTTGATCAGAGCAGTGCGGAGATGGCCGAGGACGGTTAATCGGCGTGTGCTGATGATGTGTCACCCGCTCTGAGTGCCTTCCGGACCGAGAGGATCAAGATGACTCACCTTACAGTGAGTGATGATGCGGTCGGCTGATGCCGATCAGATTCGGCACGGATGCGCTCGTGTGTGGAAAAGGTGAAGGCGACCAAAGTGTTGCTTTTTTCGTGAATGCAGCATGTCACATCACCTACAAAGTGTTTCTACCGGGTGAGCAAAGCTCCTTGAAGAAGAGCATTATGCACTCGGATGTAACAGTAGTTCGATTCAAGGTGACATAATGATCTTGTCGGTCGAGTCCAACGAGTGAACTCCATCGTTACGTAGAGCGGCGCTTCTTTTGATCAACCGAAAAAACCGGAACAGCGATTTTCACGCGCAAAAACTACGATTTTCAATTTGAGTGCGCGATGTGAACAAAAATTTCGGCGAACGAAAAAACACATGTGGAAAAATAAGTGCGCCCCTTTCATTTGAATCGTCATCACACAAGTTGAAATAAGTACTTGCCAATCTCAAAAAGCGGTGCCAACCTGCACCAAGAGTTGCGCTGAGCACCGTCAAGTACTCGCAGAGTAGTTTGCGAGGAGGAGGTGCTCGACAGGAGGAGTCGTTACTGAATTCTTCTCGTCACGAGGCGTAACGACGTGACTCACGAGTAGTAGAAGAGTGAGAAGCGGAGTTCGATAAAGGTTTGTTGAGAGCGCCTGATTTCTATCGAGACGTCGTGTAAAGGTGTTCCTCAAAGCTGCAAGTAAAATTCTTTCTTGCGAAGTTTTCAAAACTGAGCGCAAGATAGAGGTAGGCAGCTAGTAAAGTGCAGTAAATGTTAAGCTCTGTTTCTTATCATCCGATAGGAAGGAGCAGACAGACTCACGAGTGATAATGCGAAGCATCGTTCACTACTGAAGAGCTTTAGCCGCACGTGAGAAAACAAGTTTCGGTCAAGCGATGCTTGCGGGTTTGGGGAGAACTTCTCGCTGAAATCCGATTAGTAAAGTGAGATCGGTAAACAAAGGTAGATGAGAGACTGGGGACGCTCGGCCCTCATCAACATTGGAGAAAAAGAAAATGGCAGCTAAGAAACCAGCAAAGAAAGCTACGAAGAAGACCGCTCCTAAGAAGAAGACCACTAAGAAGGCTTCTAAGAAGAAGTAGTCAGACGTTTGTAGCGTCTACAAGGGCGTCTTCAGTCTTCGTAGGCTGGAGGCGCTTTTTTTATTTATATTTCAGGTAATTAAGGGTACTGCAGGCGGGCGAGGGCATCACTGGGGAAAGGCACAGCTCAGCGCGCATGTTCCGCTCAGGCTCTAAGCACCCTCCTGCAGTCTCAAGGTATGATTGAATGTCCTCGCGGGCTGCCTGAGTGAATGAGACGGTTACTCCCCGCGGTGCCGGATTCATCACAGAGCGCTTACCTGTGTCGTGAACGGCGCTTAGATTGTGGCCTATCTCGTGCGCTACCAGCACCGGTTGGAGAGCTCTGCTGACCGCTTGCGAGATCCCGACATTGAACCGACCCTGCTCCATACATGCTGTCCCGACATACGCGAGTCCGATCGTATTTCCATCCAAGTGTTTACCGGTGAAGAGGTGGTGTACGTCCGCAGCCAAACGTCCCCGTCGTGGTTGGCGACGGAAGCTCTCGAGGACGTTTTCTGCGGTTGCTATGGAAACTTGTGCGGAGCCTTGATTGGTGACCCGCAAAGATATCGGCTTGATTCGGATACCGAGATCGGCTGTATACAAAGTGTCGGCAGCACGGAGAGCAGAGCGAATATAGTTGCGAGTCTGAGGGCCGAATCTTCGAAAAAATTCATAATCAGCTTCTACATCGACCTCGAGGACTCTTAATGGACGAACGGGCTGCATACGACCCCACTCCCTCGTCGAAGTGTGTGATACGTGCGGGGATGTGCTTACTGCGCTCTGTGCTCCTACTGCACAATTGATTGATACTAGGGGAGCCGAAGCCAGGATTGCAGGGCCAAGCTCGAGCCCTTCGGCGTTTTTGCTGAAAGAGAACTGCATCGAGTGGGGGCGACCCCGACGGCGGGAGGAAAAATAGAGGAACCCCATATCGCCGAAGATCGAGAGTGAAGCTTTTGCGCTCGTTGCGCCCAACGAGCGGCGCATTGATGCCCCGATGTAATGTCTCTCAGATTCGGTGTCGCTTTGGCTGGGGTCCGGTCTGAAGCTGAACGTGTGCACGCCTTCCTTCGTTTCAATGCTCAGGAAGAGTGACTGCTTGGAGTTGGTGTCGGCGAGTCTTTCCAGTGTACCCCGGAGAGGGGCGGCAGTGGCAGGGAGTGAGCTCGCGAGAGGCACAACACAGAACAGTGCCAGAAGCTTGGACAAGGAACGCAGCACCTGTGATTTCGATAGGTTGAAACGGAATTTACGCATACGATTGCCAGCACTGCCAAAGGTAGTATCGCCTTCCTTCTAGCAAAGTCGGGGTTGCTAAGGTAGCTCGGAGCTCTGGAGCAGACGTAAGTATTTCAGAGGGGGGAGCTGTGCTCTTTGTTCCGCTTGTTTTTTCAATAAGTTAACCTCTTAGATAAAGAGGACTCGGTTGCCTATCGGTCGAATCCCACACCGACTGACGCTGCCTGTCCTCCCACTTGCTCGCTGCGTAGTCGAGCACCGAAGAGTTGACCGGCAGCGAGAACCACGCGGGGCTCGAAAGCTCCGCTACCATCGGGACCGTCGCGAAACGGAAACGCCACATCGATGCGTACGACACCGCCTCCGGAGGCTCGCGGAAAGCATAATCGAAGTCCGAAGCCGAAGTCGCCATAGAGTTCGTCAGTGACCATTGTTCCGAGAGCGTCACGTGAGGCAGCGCCGACATCCACGAACAGAGCTGTTCCCAGGCTCACGAGTTGAAAGGCGTCGTCGACTAAGTGCCCCCGTTCTTCAAAGTTGAGCACGACCCGTTTGTCTCCTTCGAAGGCGAACGCTTCGTATCCACGAAGCCCTGTGTCGGCACCCAGTGGGAGCTGACGATCTCGGTCGAGATTTTCTCCAAAGTCGATGAAGAAATTGGTGGCCCAGGTGTGCTTGCCCATGTACTGCTCTCCCCAGAACCAATCGCCCAGGATGGAGTAATACTTAGCTTCGGTACGGAGGAGGGTGTTGGCCAAGCGATCGTCTTCCCAGCGCCCCGACCCACCTATCTCGCCACGTAGCATAGAGCTCTCCGAGAGCCGCCAGCCACGGCTGCGGTTGAAGGACGGTATCAGGGCGTTCTGTACAGAGCCGAGAGAGCGGGGAGCGATCTGCGCGTTGAACAGCGACTCGTCTCCGAGGTTGTAATCCTCCGGACGATCGAACCGATCTATGTATGCCAGGGTCATGAAGTTGGGTTGAATGTTCTGATATTGGAATACCGGGCCGCTAAAGCGCCTAAGGCTCGGTAGACGGGATGGATCGTTGCTTACCTCGGTTGGGTCGAGGTTGAGATCTTTGTAATCTTCGGCGTCTGCTTGATAGAAGGAGGCTGCTTCGTAACGATAGCCGACTGAAAAACGTTGCGAGAGGATCTTTTGATCGCGGTATATCCCGGTGTAGCTCCGGCTCTCCCCGGCCAATGCCTTGGTCGGGCCGGCAAAGGTGTAGAGAGCTGAGAAATCGTCAAGATGTTGCCGGAAGATGTAGTCCTCAGTGCCATCCTTGAACAGGCGCCCGATCGTATTGGCTCCCGCGGTATCCATTCTCCAGGCATCTTGCTGCATCAAGCTTCGGAAAGGGAGCCCCCCACCGAGCAGGTAGGTTTTTCCATCTGAGCGATCGGAGGCACCAACCAGAAAATTCTTGCGGGTGCCCAGGAACTGAGGATCCGTGTACACAACGCCATAGCTTTGTCGGGTGTACTCCTCCTCGTAACGGGTGTCGATGCGAGCCGCAGTTCCGGCGAGGTTAGAGTCGGTCAGTCCTATACCGCGGTTGCGTCCCCCGGTACCCGAGGAGTAGCTCAGGAAAGGAATGAGAGTCCAACTGTCTCGAACCTCAACCAGTACGTCAACCGCATCACCATAGAAGGCAGGGGTGACTTTTACCCCGCGCAGGTACCGCAGTAAGCGCAGATTACGCGCCGTCTCTTGCAGCTTGAAAGGGATGTAAGGGTCCCCTTCCTTGAATAGTAGTTCGCGCCGAACGACCTCCTGACGGGTCTGAATCTTTATGTTGTTGGCAGTTCGATAAAGGATCGATGAATCGTCTTCGAAGACCTCTCCTACCTTAATCTTGATGGATCGAATGTACTGCCCCTTGCGTGCCGGGATGATCTGATTCTGTTTTTCATCCGCGTGTCCCGCGCTGGACGCTATAAAAAGCGCTAAGCAGAGTAATAAGAAGCGAATCATAACCTTGAAACTGCTAATCAAAGCGGAACGTTTGTCTATAGGATGCGGGTCGGGGTCTGATTTGTTTGACAGTTTTGCCCCCACAATCATCCTCTGAGAGACCTTCGCAAGAAAACACAGCTTGAGCGTTCGTGCTAGCCCGCTTTTGTGTCCAAGGACACAGCAGAGCACCTCTATTCTGCTGAATTCATTGACGGCCATCGCGCCGCTGGCTATGGTTCCCAGGATGACCCCCTCTGCCTTCTCGCGCAAAATTGCACTTCGCTATCTCTGGAGCAAACGCTCCGAAGCCTTCATATCGATCATCAGCGTGATCTCAGTCGTTGGGGTGGCGATAGGGGTAATGGTCTTGAACATCGTTATGGCAGTGATGACCGGGTTCGAACATGAACTTCGTGAGAAGATCGTCGGTACTGACTCGCATGTGGTTGTTCAAAAGGTGGGAGGACGCATCGACCGCTGGAAGGATGTGGCGTCGGAGGTGCAGAGGGTGAAAGATGTTATCTCTGTATCGCCGTTCACCTACCATCAGGTACTCGTACGGACTGACGCCCGCTCCTCAGGGCTTCTTCTGCGGGGAGTCGAGAAGGATACTGCCAGTGCAGATCAAGTGAAGCGCTACCTGAGAAGTGATGAAGACCTTCCGCGCCTCTTCAACCCCCCACCGCTCCGTATTGAACTCTCGTCGGGAGAGGAGAGTGAGGCAAAGCTCCCGGGAATAGTTGTGGGGCATTCCTTGGCTCGCTCTCTGGGGTTGTATGAAGGGGTTCCCGTGTCCATCCTCTCCCCGCAGGTTACGTCGACCCCGTTCGGCTTGGTCCCCTCGTTTCGTCGTTTTTTGGTCGTCGGGATATACAGTTCAGGTCTAGTCGAATACGAAAGTGGGGTGGCGTATGTGAGCCTGGAGGAGGCCCAGAAGTTTTTTGGTATGAAGGACGCGGTATCCGGACTCGAGGTGCGGGTGAAGGATATCAACGCCGCGCCGATAATCGCACGACAGATCCTCGACCACCTCGGGGGTGCGGGCTCCGGGTTTACCGTGAGCGATTGGACGGCGACCAACAAACCGCTGTGGGACGCTTTGCAGCTCGAGAAGCGGGTCTATTTTATAGTGTTACTTCTCATAATTGTAATGGCGAGCTTCTCAATTATCACCACCTTAATCATGATAGTGCTCGAGAAGCGTAAAGATATAGCGATCATGAAAACTCTGGGAGCCTCGACCAAGAGTGTCGGTCGTATCTTCCGCATCCAGGGTGCCGTGATTGGAGGACTCGGAACTGCTATTGGGCTTCTTTTGGGGTTTCTAGGGTGTGTAGTACTCAAGAGGTACGGGTTTCCACTCGATGAACGTATCTTTCAGATGTCGACGTTGCCGATTAAGATAGACTGGCAAAACTTTGCAGCTGTTGGAGTAGCGGCGTTCCTGATCTGTTTTTTTGCGACTATGTACCCGGCCAGACGAGCTGCCCGTCTCGAGCCGAGCGATGTGCTTCGTTATGATTAATTCCAGAGTTTCCTGATGCGTGTAGAGATTCAGCAGCTCACCAAACGGTACGACGATGCCGTTCGCATGTTGACCGTGATCAACGACCTGACATTCTCGTTCCCCGAGTCGGGGTCCGTAGCTATTATAGGTCGCTCAGGTATCGGAAAGTCCACGCTGATGCACTTGCTCGGCGGGCTTGATACACCAACGTCAGGCTCGGTTCGTTATGGGGAGCACGTCGTCAGTGCAATGGATTCAGACCAACGCGCCGCTTTCCGCGGCAAGCATGTGGGATTCATCTTTCAATTTCACCATCTTTTGCCCGAGTTCTCAGCGATAGAAAACGTATCGATGCCCCTGATTATCGCGGGTGTCGACGCGCGCTCTGCGCAGGCGCGTTCGGCCGTGCTGCTCGAGCGGATGGGACTCGCCCAACGTATGGGGCATTTACCCTCGCAGCTCTCGGGTGGAGAACAACAGCGCGTCGCGATTGCCCGAGCCCTGGTTACTCAGCCTCAAGTTGTACTTGCAGACGAACCAACCGGAAACCTCGATGTGAGTACGGCCGCAGAAGTACAAGAGCTGCTCCTCGAGATGAACAAGGAGCAGCGCAACACCCTTATCATCGTAACCCACAGTCGGGAATTGGCCCGAAGCATGGACATGGTCGTAGAGATGCTACCTGGTGGGGGATTGATATCGCGAGAGTTGAGCGACGATGACGATCAGCCCGGAGATATAGGATGAACATGGCTCAATCTTTTGACGTGGGGCTCGTAGCCTCCTTACGCATAGTCAGGTCCGGGGCTCGATGCCTCGCCCTGTTGTTTTTGCTGTCCAGCGGATTTGTGGGGCCTGGTATCGGTGCGGCAGAAGCGCAAACGGCTGGGGATACCTACGCCGTTTCGTCGATAGTCATCGAGGGCAACAGACGCATCGATACAGACGCCATCCAATCTCTCGTCAAGGGGCGCTCCGGGCGGGTCACTTCCGAGCAGATATCTCAAGACATCAAAACACTCTACAACGCCGGATTTTTTGACCAGGTTAATGTGAGTTTCGGTGCAGGGCCGAGTGGGGGGCCGGTGCTCAAGTACACGGTCAAAGAGAAGCCGGTTGCTCGGAAGCTCTTCGTAAAGGGCAACAAAGAGGTGTCTGAGGGTGACCTCGTAGATGTGCTCAAACTAGAAGGGCGACGTTTCGTCGATAAGAACAAGGCGCAGGGACTGGTACGGAAGGGCGTTAGCTACTATCAGTCCCAGGGGTTCTATGATGCGGAGATCGACTACTCGCTCACTCCTGTCGGAGATAACGAGGTAGACGTCACGTTCAATGTCAAGGAGGGCGAGCGTTATCGAGTGCGCGACGTGGCATTACGAGGGGTACAGGAGCTGGATGAGGACGATATGCGTTCGAAGATACAGATCCAACGGTACAAGTGGTGGAGTTCGTGGATCTTCGGTACCGGTCGAGTCAATCAAGAGATGATGGAGAGCGACAAGCAGATCCTCAGACAATATCTCGTAGATCACGGCTTTCTCGAAGGTACTGTAGGCGAAGCGTCGGTCGAGAAGCGCGAAGACGGTCTCTATGTTGTGTTCGATATAACCGAAGGCAATCAGTACAAAATAGGAAAGATAACAGCCGGGGGGGATTTGATTGACGGAAGTCAGGAAAAGACCCTTGATGAGATAGACTCTGAGGCAGGAGAGGTGTTCAGTGCCAGTAAGGTACGAAACGACATCTTTACTATAACGGATAAATTTGCCGATCAGGGCTATGCCTTTGCCAACGTGGTTCCAAACACAAACCTCAACAAAGCCGAAAAGACAGTGGATGTCGAGTTTCAAACGGCAAAGGGTAACCTCGTCCGTGTCAACCGAATCAACATCACGGGTAACGAGAAGACCTATGACAACGTGATTCGTCGGGATCTCAAGGTACAGGAGCAACAGCTTTACTCGAGCTCGAAAATAAAGCGGAGCCAAACAGTTCTGCAGAGGCGGGGATACTTTGACGAAGTCAACATCTCTAACGCACCGACGACCGACCCTTCCAAGGTAGATCTCGACGTGCATGTGAAGGAAGCGACTACGGGAAGCTTCAGTGCCGGGGCGGGGTTTTCGACTGCAAGCGGAGTTCTGTTCAACACGCGAGTTTCGGAGAACAACCTCTTTGGAACGGGCAGACGCGCGAACCTCAATATCGATGTCGGTAATCAAATCAACAATCAGATCCTTTCTATCGACGATCCTCGAGTGAACGATTCGAATTTTTCATTGGGGGTCGACCTGATGAGAACGGAGCGATGGTTCGTGGATTTCGACCGTCAACTGACCGGAGGATCTACCACCGTAGGCTATCCCGGGGAGGGGCTCGGCGAGTGGGCCGAAGATATATCCTTCAGCCTCAAGTACGAGCTTGTGGATGTTAACATCAAGGACGTCGATGAAGATGCGGCGCAGTTGGTAAGGGACTCGGAGGGGCAAAGCACCTCATCGTCCGTTACTCCTAGTATCATCCGCAATACCATCAACAACCCGCTCAATCCTACCAAGGGGTCCAAGCAGGTTCTGTCGTTCGAGTATGCCGGGCTTGGTGGCGATCAGCAGTTTCACCTCTTCGAGGCCCGAAACTCGTGGTTTTATCCCCTCTTCGAGTCGGAGTGGGGCGATATTGTGATCTCCGATCGTACCTCGTTCGGGTACGGACAGAGTGACAATGAAGATCCCTTTCCCCTTTTCCGGAGGTATTTCCCCGGAGGCATCAATTCTGTGCGTGGGTATCGTTTCCGTCGTTTGGGTCCTAAGGATGAAAACGGTCATGAATACGGAGGTGCCAAGCAATTGGTCAACAATGCCGAAGTTATTTTTCCGCTGATTAATTCCGCCGGATTTAAAGGTGTGCTGTTCTACGATGCTGGACAGGCCTTTGATGACGACGAACAGATTCAGCTCTCTGAACTCCGTTTGGGATGGGGATACGGGATTCGGTGGGCATCTCCACTGGGTCCGATTCGAGTTGAGATCGGCTATCCAGTTGATCCACGTGAGGGAGAGACGTCTCCGGTTACTATGTTCTCGTTCGGAGCGCCGTTCTAGTTATCAGGCCCGAATCGCCTCTACTCGTAGGAGCTCTTCGTTTTCGATAAACTGGTGTCGAGCGCGACGCTTCATCAACTCTACTGTGTCGTGATAACCAACTTCCATCAAGGCGTTGAGGTATTCAGGATCGAGAGCCACGTAAGACATCACCTCATAAGCGAGCTCCTCACCGAGCTTCGCCTTTACTAAGGTAAACAGAGGCCACAAAGCCCCACAGGCGTCTGTAAATCGTTTGCGAGAGCCGCCAATCGCCTGCTTCAGGAGAGGACCTAGGGCTTTCTGGTTCCGGATAGTCAAGGTTTGCGGGGGCCTGAGACAGAATGTGTCCTCGCCCGCGGGGACTTCCCAACTCGGTCGGGTATCGTGAGGTTCTCCATACCGATCAAACCACCATGAGCGACCTGAAATGTCGATAATTATAATGCGGTGCGCGCCTAGTCGTACTGCAGGATCGACGGGCACGTTTTGCGATATTCCGCCGTCCACAAGCCGAACCCTACCAGCGTCTGTATCGAGTTCGACCGGCGGGAGGATTGATGGAAGTGCAGCCGATGCGAAGCCATGCTTCGCTGTTAGTTCGTTCACATAGCACATCTCGAAGCTTGCTCCTTGGAGCTCCTCGGGCGTCAACTGATGGTGCGAGCTGAGAAAGAGCAGTGGTTTGCGCTTCGCCCCCTCAATCGTCGTCATCACACCCACTGACTTCAGCGAGGGGCTGCGCCCCTCTGGGGTCAGACCGCCGTGCTCCCGAATGACAAAGTCCAGCTTTGTTCTAAGAGGCTCAGGATCGAGCACTGAACTTGATGAGCCGTGGGGGCCGGGCGCAAGATATTGCTTGGCAGCGATCCGAATTGCTCGCAAAAAGGCCTTCGCACGAGACCCGGAGAAGGTGTTAGTAAAGGTTCGTTCGCGCCACAGCTCTTCGAGTACCGACACAGCGTGCGGAACACCCTGTTTGAGGCATGATGCCAGGATCAGTCCATTGACCGCGCCGATGCTGCTTCCCAGGATGATTGATGTTCGTTCGAGATCCTTCCCCATCAACTGGGAAAGCGCTTTGAGGGCACCGGTTTGATAGGCTGCTCGGACTCCGCCTCCAGACAAAATGATTCCGATGTCACTCTCATTCGTTGCAAGCGACTGACGAAACTGAACCGATGGATGGTTTTCCGGCTGTGGCCGTCTCCTCATACAATCACGGGGTTGCGAACCCCTCCACTACCAAAGGTCGACCAAAAATCAACTATCTTGAGGTTTTACATCGCAAGAATATCCGAAAGGCATATTCCGGCGTTGAACTCCTTCTATTTTTGATGCCTGAGGGGCTTGGATCGATATAGAATTTCTTTTAAAACGAATAGGTTAATCGCGCCACATGCTGAATAATAGAATAGTCATAACAGTTGATGGACTCGCAGCTTCCGGGAAGACAGCCTTGGCCAAGGGGTTGGCAGAACGTCTTCATTTCGAGCACCTTAATTCAGGTTTGTTTTACCGTGCTACTGCCTTCGTGGCATACGAGCGTGGCGTGGACCTCAACCAGGCAGACCCCGTGGCCGCCCTAGTGCGTTCCCACCGGTTTGACCTTGTTAAGAGCTCAGCAGACACAGTCGACTTTCTAATAGATGGAGTATCTCGCATTAACGACCTCGTCGCGGAGCGGATCTCTGAAGGAGCATCTCTGGTGGCCCGACACCCCGAGGTTCGAGAGCTACTGTTGCACGCACAGAAGGATGCATTTCCGGGTACGGGATTGATAGCCGAAGGGCGCGATATGGGGACGATCGTGTTTCCGCTAGCGCCTGTTAAGTTCTTCGTAGAGGCAAGGCTTGATGTTCGAGCAAAGCGACGAGCTGCACAGTTGATTCAGAAGGGGGAGGTAGTTGACCTGGAGGCGATTCAACGTGAATTGAAGGAGCGTGATGAGCGGGACTCTCTCCGTGATGTAGCCCCGCTCAAAGTAGCCGAGGGGGCAGTCTTGATCGAGAATTCGTATGAGCCTCTCGAGACAATTATCGAGAGGATGTACAGAACCGTACAGCCTTTTTTGCCGCGTTAGTTCGAAGACGTTTAGCATACGTAACACAGTAACGTGACGGAAGTGTTATTGTGGCGCCTCTACCCCGAGATTAAGCACGAAAGCAACGATACCCATCAAGATATTTGCCATCCATGCCGCAAGCGCCGGTGGCAAGAGCTCCGCTCTTCCCATCGAGATACTGAAGGAATCTACCGCATAGTACATGAACGCAATGAAGATGGCCGAGAGTGAGCTGAATGCCATGCTTCCTGAGCGAGCCGGCCTCAGCGTAAACGGCAACACTACCAATCCAGTGATGAATATCACGAACGGAAACGCGAGCTTGCTGTGCATGTCAGGAAGATACTGCGTTGTCGATATTCCGTTTCGCTTTTGATCCTTTATAAAGCGACGTAATTCACGATAGCTCATCGTCGTTGCATCACTTCGAAATTCGTAGAAATCAGAGGGCTTCTCTTTTACGGGGAGTGGAAGAGCTCTCAGCTTTTCTACTGACATAGGGGTAGTTTCAAAGTGAGAGCGCGTGACGTCCCGCATACCCCATCCCACAACAGGGTCTATCCAGCGCACCTCCTTGGCATCAGTGCGCCTAATCACCTGCCAATTGGAATTAATCTCGAGATGAGAGAAGTCGTGAAGCGTATTAGTACGAGAATCGAATAGGTCTACGGTGTAAAAGTTCGGGCCTTCTCGCCACCAGAAGTCAGTTTGACTATAGCCTCCACGCTTGTCCTTCTGTCGAATATCGATATTGTAAAGCTCCTTCTGGCGACGTTCGGTCAAGGGAACCACAACTTCGCCTAGGAGTAGCGATACGAGGGAGAGTAGCAGACCGAACGCCATGAGAGGCGTTGCGAGCCAGGTTATGGTTAGCCCGCTTGCTCGCATCGCGGTCATCTCAGAGCTTTTCGACAGAAGTCCAAAGGTGAATAGTGTGGAAAAGATGAGCGCTACCGGAAGCATCAAGTTCACCATCAGGGGAATCTTGTACATAAAGTAGCGCAGAGCAGTGAAAGCCGAGGCATTCTCTGCCAAGACATTGTCGAGGCGATCGAAGAAATCCACCATCAGAAATAGAAACACGAACATCGCCAGTCCGATCAGGAAGTTTTTTACCAGGAGGCCCAATATGTAGCGGTGCAAGATCTTCATGTGCGCTTTAGGAATCTCCGCAGCGTTTCAAGTGTACGTCGACAATAATTTTGTGCTCCCTCCGAGACGGAGTGCCACTCTTCAGTGCCAAGCTTGTATAGGATCCAGGTCGCCAGAGAGGCGGTGATGACGTTGGGAGCCCACAGAGCAACTGCTATGGGTAGGCTTCCCTTATCGGCCAGCGCTACACCGACGGAGAATACCGAGTAGTAAATAATGAAGACTATCAAACCGAGCAGTCCGGCAAACCCCGCCCCCCAAGTGCGCTGAGTTCGAGGTGACATGATGCCGAGAGCTAGACCGACGAAAGCCATGATGAAGGCCGCAAACGGAAGGGAGAATCGCTGGCCGAGCTCGATTCGTGACCGACGGAACTTCTTGAGCAGCTCTTTTCGGGTAATCCTTTCACCAAACACCTCGAACGAGTCCTGCTGCTGTGGGGCGAGGAGCTCTCTGTAATATTCGATCTTTTCGTAAAGCTCAGGAACTTGAAGTTCTCGAGCGACGACACCCTTCTTGGTTTCGTCTCGAAGCTCGGAAGGATCCACGCTCAAGCTATTGGACGTAAATTCAGTGCGTGAATACCGACCGTCTGTCTGCTCGTGAGCCACGCCGTCTGCCAACAGCAGGGATATCGTGTGTGCTTTCTCGTCGGCTACTATACGACCCCGCTTTGATACCACTATCTTGCGTTGTGTGCCGTCACGCTTATCGTCGACGAGAACTCGAAAGAGATCCCCGGTCTGATAATCGATGCGTTCGGCATAGAGCGTTATATCTCCAAGCTTGTTGAAGACTCCCTGGGTGAGGCCGGAGATACTCTTTGATTTGGCGACGTCGAAGAGGGCAGTCGAGAGGGAGGCGAACCCCCATGGTCGTAGAGTGACTGACACCAGGAGACTCACAGCCCCTACCATCACCGCGAACAGTCCGATTGGTTTCAAAAAGTTGAGGATGCTGATCCCCGATGCTCGCATGACTACCACCTCCGAATCACCGCAGAGGCGCGAGAAGGCGAGCATTACACCGAGTAGAGTGCTCATTGGGAGCGCGATTTCGAGAAAGGTAGGGATGATCGCTATAAATACCCGAGCGATTTGGCTAATCTCCACTCCCCGGTTGATGATGAGGGATGTGAGGCGCAGCATCCGAAGAACGAGCAATAGCCCTGTAAAGGCCGAAAGGCTTATCAGGAAGAAGGTAGTGACCTCTTTGAGTATGTAACGAGAGAGGATCCTCACGCTGGCGCGCTTCCCACGATCAGTAAAAAACTCACTGAAAACGATACCCTCTTAAGTGGTTCGGCGCTAGCAGGGTGGTGAAAAAGTAGCTTCTAATCTGCGTGTCGATTCGCCGACAGTGGAGGTGCACGAAAGTTAAAATCGATAGCTACTGAGCACCAACGAAAGGGATCAAGGTGACTAGGAGCTTGGACCCATGTAAAAAAGGGACCCTTTCAGGTCCCTTTGACGGATCGATAAACTTCCACCTCAGTTAGATGAGTCCTGGACCCTTCTTGAGACGAGCCTCGTCCTTACGCTGCTTCTTGCGCGCTTCCTTGATCTTGCGCTTACGCTTCTCCGAAGGCTTCTCGAAATATCGACGAGACTTGAGCTCTTTGAAGAGACCCTCTTTGATGAGCTTACGCTTGAGAATCTTCATCGCCTTCTCGATGTTGTGAGAAACCACAACCTCCATAGCTCCTGCACGGGCACGGTCATCAGCACCCTGTGAGCTGTACCGAGAGTCACGACCGCGCGGAGAGTCCGATCCGCCCTCGGATGAGCCACCCTCGGAACGTCTTCCTTTGTTTTCCGCTTTTCCTGTCTCTACTTCGTCGTTCATAGCTCCAACTACCATGCCTTGCGTAACTTTAATGATTCTTCCGATTTGGTCCTTGTTGTCTGAGGCGGAGACTATCCGCGCTGACTAAAGGACGTCCCAACCATTGACCCTATCTGGTTCGTCCGACTAGGGTTCACAGGTACTAATCCTCGCTGGTGCACCGAGGACCGGGGAGTTTTAACAAAATAGTGGGTTATAAGTAAAGAGATAGACGGCTTACCTTAAAGAGGCGTGCATACGGGTAATCTGAGCGACACGTCCGTGGCGACGCTGCCGCTCGAGCTACTAGCCTCAAACGCTAGTAAATACAGTAAGTTAGCTGTTCCTGCGATATGCCAGCACATGAGCACAGGACTCGCACTATGCACGGGCCAAGGTGAATACGGTAACCTCAGGGGGGCAATCGATTCGTATAGGAAGCCCCACGACCCCGAGACCACGAGAGGTGTACACGATCTTCTCGCCGAGGCGCACCATCCCGGCTATAAATCGAGGATCTCTAATCTGCCTCATGACGGCGCCCACATACGGTAGACAGATCTGCCCACCATGGGTGTGACCGCACAGGGCAAGGTCGAAGTGGTAATCGGGACGGAACGATAGGAGTGCTGAGATATAGTCAGGGTTGTGGCTGACGATGAGCCGGATATCCCGGCCTCGGCGGAGCTCGTCATGCGGGGGCCCCGTTGGAAGCCCGGTAAGAAAGTCGTCAACACCGAAGATTCGGAGAGTTTGATCCTTTCGTGAGATAATGCGCTCCTTGTTGATCAGGAGATCCACGCCTGGAAGAGAGCCGAAGATTGATACGAAGATCGACGTGGAGTTCCAATGATCGTGGTTCCCCGGCACGCCGATCGATCCGTCGGGGAACGAAAATCGGCTGAGCATGGAACCCAACTCGGTGTAGATTCGAGGGATGGCCTTTCGTGGGGCCTGTTCTGCCAATTCGTAGTTGCGAATGATCCCCGCTGTGCGCCACAGCGGATTGTCGTTGAGGAATATGTAGTCACCACCGAGCACGAGAAGATCAACCGATTCTTTTGCAAGGATCTCCAGGGATCGAATCACCCACTCGCTGGGTAGCCACATCCCAAGGTGTATGTCGGTGAGAAAGCCTATCTTGTATCCCTCGAAGGCTGACGGTAAATCGGTAATCGGCGCGCGCACGCGTTCCAGCGTGATTGCTCCCGTTTGATCGTGGGCAAAGGTCGTGTATCCGGCCGTAGCGGCTACGAGACCGGTGCCGGTGCAGAGGCTTGAGCGAAGAAAGGCTCGACGAGATATCATAATTTCATGTCACATCACATCGAGTGGCATACTGCTCAGCCTACAAGCGCTTGTTCTTTTCTAGCGCGCCATGCAGAGCGGGAACGATGACTTCGGACCGCCATCGCCCAACCTCCCGATCGGATCCAAATATTGAGGGTCGGAATGTCAGGATGACGTGCCTCTAGGGCGCGGAATTCAACGCCATGCCACAAACGTCTACCGCCAGCAGAGGTAACATCCTCGCCCAAGACGGCATGGCACAGCTCATGGTACAAAACAGGTGCTATCCAGCGCACTGCTGAGGGCTCGAAGAGCTCTTTTGCGACCACAACCCGGTGTCGTCGCACGTTGCATGACGCCAGAACTCGTTTCTGCTGCCTCGCACTCCAAGCGACCGTGTAAGAGTCGAGGTCGGCTCTATCCGGATAGTACTCCTTGCGGAGCTCTGTCCACACTTGATGGAGAAAAGGATCGCTGACCGAGGCACGGGGGTGTGTTTTTCGGCGTGTACGCGTTTTCCGTTTCGTTCCTAATATGAGCTCAATTCGACGTAAGATCCTCACTGTCAGCACATCCATCAAACACAGGGGGAACGCCCGGCTCCCCGACAAGACTACATATCATCATCCTTCAGGTCGATGAAGAAGATCCCTGCCAGAAAGTCTACAGCCTCATCCACACATACTCCGCCGTATGCGCCGACCAGAAGGATGTCTGCACCGAAACCGACCTCACCGGGACACGGATTGCGCTCTTTGGACTCGATAAAGAGTGGGCTGATTCCCATCTCATTGGTGGCTTCAACCACGATCGGCATCTGACGTCCGAAATCGCCGATACGTAGAGAAGCGGGAAGCATTTGACGGTAGCCAGCCTGAGCGTACTCGGTTACCCGCACCACTCCACCCACGGCGGGTCCGACGCCGACATCGACGCGAAACACGTCGATCAGATCGAGTACGCGGTTTGGAACCCACAGCAGAACGTGGCACCACCACGGAGTCCCGTCGTTCTCTTGCGTGGGTCTGAATTCGCCCCACGGCTCCTTTGGACTGGTTGGTACGGCCTCATAACCTTCTCCGAGCGGCGCTGTTTGAGCAGACGCAGTGGTTGTAATGAGGGCGATACAGCAGGCCGTTGTGAAGGTAATAAGTAGTGCTCGCATACATTGAGGCTATCATTACACAGAGTGGCGGGTATAGGGTCTTTTCGTCTTGTTGCCTTAACTGCTCTGAGGGAACAAAGGCACCGCAGTAGAGATTTTGGGGAGCGCCGAGCCGATGCAAAAGTCGTTACGTCAAGTCGAGAATATGCACAATTAGCAGACGGCTTGGTTAGTGACTTTTCTCGATGATCGCGATGAGCTCACTGTGGTACGTCTGGGGAAACATGTCGAGCACCTTTACGTCTACGAGCTCGTATCCGCGCTCGTGCAGTATCTGGGCATCACGAGCAAATGTGGGCGGATAGCAGCTTACATAAAGGAGCCGTGGTGAGATATCTACCGAGAGGTGTTGGCATACCTCGAGTGCGCCGCTGCGCGGCGGATCGAGAACGACAGTGGCGTCCGGCGTGTTCTTCTCTACCCACTTCTCGCAGCTCTTGGTGTGGAACGTGAGGCGATCCGCTACACCAGCCGCGACAGCCCGCGCCTGCCCGAAGGTAACGAGTTGTGGATCTAACTCAACCGCTGTGACTGTGTGGCCGGCTTTCGCTAGCGGAATCGAGATGTTGCCCGCTCCGGCATAGAGGTCTGTTACTCGATCGGTCGTTACAAGGGATGTAAGATATTCCAACATCAATTCGTTGGCGCGCTCGTTGTTTTGAGAGAAGTGGCCCACCGGCGGCGCATCGCTCGCGCGCGCCTCGGGCCGATATATCGTCTTGTGGCGATAGTTCACCTGAATGTTAGGAACCCGCCTTTCGAGCTCTTTGAATGCAGCCTTAGGAAGTAGCGTCGCCAAGGCCTCCGCATTTTTCGGATGGACTTCGAGAGCAACGAAGATCGTACCATCGTGATCCTCCACCGTCACTGTTTCTATCTCGGGCGCGCATTCTTTGACGAGATCGAGATTTTCCCCGAGGAACGCATTGATAGGAGGGGTAGAGATCGGACAGTGATCGATCTCGATAACCTGTCGACCGTTCTTGCGGTAAAGGCCGAACTCACGCTTCTTGTTGATATGAAAAGACATCCGGCGGCGATACTCGAATCCGGGAAGGTCGGGCCCAAGTACGGACACGCCATCACGAGCGACGATTCCTCCGTGTATCTTCAGAAGATCTTCGACCATCGACGCTTTGAATTGACGCTGAGCACTAAGCTCGATGTGCTGGAGGTCACAGCCTCCGCATTGTCCAAAGACAGGGCATGGGGGAGGGACTCGCGCCGGAGCCGTTCGTTGAATCGCGACCAGCTCAGCATTCACAAAGCTCTTCTTGTTCTGCTGAACCGTGGCCGTGACACGTTCGCCCGGGATAGTGTAGGGAATGAAGGCCTTTTTGCCGGCGACGTCTTCGGGCGCTACGACCGTACCGACACAGCTTCCGCCGGAGGCAAGGGCTGTAATTTCCACTGTAAGTTCTCGAGCTGGGGAGGGAACGTGTGCCATACGACAGCGGATGGTATCACCGCTTGCTCGACAGATCAAAATGCAGACTGAAGAGCGAGGTGCCCATAACCCGCTAAACTCGGAAGCGCCGCTTTTTTGAACGCAGCACTGGTTTGCTGCCCTGTATCTTTGATACCCTCATAAATATGGCTCCCTCGACGCTTGCTCCCCATACGATCCTGGTGCACGGACTCGCGCGTTCCTGGTACGACATGTACCTACTTTCGCGTCGCCTGAGGCGGCTCTTGCCCGGTACCGCTATTCACCTCTTTGATTATCGATCTCGCAAATACCCGCTATCCGAGCTGGCTCTTCATCTGAACGATTTTGTAGGGAAGGTCTCACAGGGAGATCCGGTTTCCTTCGTGGGGCATTCCCTGGGAGGAATACTGGTGCGAGCTCTCGATCAGCAAGGTTCCACCCGAGCGCCATTGCACCGATTGGTTACACTGGGGTCGCCGCACGGGGGCGCAACGATCGCGCGCATCCTGAAGCAATACTCAACCTGTCGAGCTATCTTTGGTCCGGCCTTGGGGGAGCTCGCGGCCCTTAAACTTGATGCGCACCCTCGACAGCTCGAGATAGGATGTGTGGTCGGTGGGACGGGGCATCGATGGGGTTTCTTCCCGCTGTTCGGAGAGGACAATGACGGAGTCGTACTGGTGCGTGAGGCGAGGCAGATTAGTAGTAAAGAGATCCGTACCGAGCGAGTCCTCCACGCGTATATGCCGTTTAGTTCGCGTATCGCAGATCTTTCCGCTCGTTTTCTGGGTACAGGTTCGTTTGGAACTATCTGAGCAGCTCTGCTCTGTTCTTACTGTGCAAATAACGGCTGCGCGGATATAAATTGTTGAGTGTACGTAGCTTGCGGGGCCACCGATTGGATCGTTAGTCGGTGTAGGGCTGTTTTTGTGTAGGAGGAGTTTATGAAGCGTGTTGTTCTTGCTCTATTCGTGTTCGCGCTCACTCTGGTCTCTGTTGATTTAGCGACAGCTCAGACTACCGACCCGCTTCCATCATGGAACGATGGTAAGGCTAAACAGTCAATCATCGACTTCGTACGAAAGGTGACACAGGAGTCCTCCGCTGACTTCGTCCCACCCGCGGAGCGCATAGCTACCTTCGATAACGACGGCTGTCTCTGGGCAGAGCAGCCGATGTATTTTCAACTTCTCTTCGCTCTCGACCGCGTTAAAGCCCTTGCACCTCAGCATCCCGAATGGCGAGACAAGGAACCCTTTGCCTCACTACTCAAGGGTGATGTGAAAGGGGCGCTCGCAGGCGGAGAGCACGCGATGGTCCAAATCGTCATGGCGACGCACGCTGGGATGACCACTGCGGAGTTCGAAGCTATCGTAAAAGAGTGGATTGCAGAAGCAAAACACCCCACGACAAGGCGGCTTTACACGGAGATGGTCTATCAACCGATGCTCGAAGTTATAGCCTACCTGCGCGCTAACGATTTTAAGACGTTCATCGTTTCCGGCGGCGGTGTCGAGTTCATGCGTCCGTGGGTAGAGAGGGTCTATGGTATTCCTCCCGAGCAGGTCGTAGGGAGTAGCATCAAGACCAGATTCGAAATGCGCGATGGTACGCCTGTTTTGGTGCGCCTCGCCGAGTTGAACTTCATCGACGACAAGGAAGGTAAGCCCATAGGCATACACTCGCACATCGGACGTCGTCCTATCGCCTCGTTTGGCAACTCAGATGGAGATCTGCAGATGTTGCAGTGGACTACAGCGGGGGAGGGGACACGCTTTGCTCTCCTGCTCCGGCATACCGACGGAGAACGCGAATGGGCTTACGACCGCAACTCCAGTATCGGTCGTTTGGACAAGGGCCTCGACCAGGCGCAAGCAAGAGGCTGGACGGTTGTTGATATGAAAAAGGACTGGAAGGTCATCTATTCCGATGAGCAGAGGTAGGCGCCTCGTATCCTCAGGTCTCTGTGTCGCCTTCCCATGCATCGAGCAGCTTCTTGAGGAGACGCTCGCCGGTGGCCTGGTAGAGGGGTACACGTTCGTCGTACGACGGAAGTAGCTCAACCAATTTTGACAGGACGAATCCATACAAGGTGGTCTGAGTGCGTCCGCGCTGCTCCAAGAGCTGCCGCGCTGATTCGAGTACTTCGCACGCGTCTGTGGTATCGCCTGCCTTTTGCATATAGCGGGCCTGCCGCAACATCAGCTGGGCTTTGACGAAGCCCCGACGTTCGCCGTTTGAACGTTCGAATTGGGCCAACAGTTTATTGTATAACACGACTCCCTTCTTCGGATCGGCATCTTCGCTGTCGATTTTGAGTGATGTCATCTGGACCTCCTCATTCGAGAACGGAGCATCCTCAGGACGGAAGTGATCAAGAAGCTCATATAGGTTACGAAGATGCTCCTGCGCGCGCGCCGGGTCTTGCGACGCCAGAGTGGATGCCAGCATCTTGTGCAGCGATGCCTGTTGCCGTATGCCGCGTACCCCGTCGATCTTGCAGGCTTCCATGAGCGCTTTTTCAAGGAGAGAGACGGCTCGTTGTGTTGCACCGCGGCCCGCATAACCGAGGGCTAACGCCTCTGCGAGAGCGATCTTCAGTTCGGGAGCGAGTTCGTCGCCGAGTTCC
This sequence comes from Bdellovibrionota bacterium, assembly GCA_044351795.1. Lineage (GTDB taxonomy): Bacteria > Bdellovibrionota_C > UBA2361 > UBA2361 > OMII01 > OMII01. Next base: position 23,499 of record JBILFA010000006.1, read on the forward strand.
TCACGCACTCCATCGAGTAGCAGTGTTGCCTCTCTATAGAGTCCGAAGTCTTGATAGGCTTTCGCCAAGTCTATAGTTGCGGACACGAGGTGCTCAGGCACGGCGTTCTCGCGTGCGAATGCTATGTTGGTTTGCAGCAGCATTTCAGCCCGTTCGAACTTTCCGAAGCTTAGTAATGCTTCCGCCGCTTTTTGTCGTACGTTGATAGCGGCTGCGCTATTCTCACCGTGTTTCTTGATCGCTCGAGCCAGAGCATGCTCACGTTGACGGGTCGCTTTATCGAAATACCCAGCTGCCTCGTCGATCTCTACACTTATCAAAATAAAGTGTTCGACGTGCTTTTCATCGAGCTGACCAGTTGACTGAACGAGATCAAGCCCCACGGATACGAGTCCGGAAGCCGCTTTGAATCGTCCCGCGTGACCCTCTTTGCAGCCCCCATCGATCAGTGCCAAACCGAGCCTGAGTCTGGTAGAGTTATCAGTATCGACTTGTATCTCTCCCATCGCCTCTGCCATGAGGCGTGAGTAGTGCGGCTCTCCGCTCTCGAGAAGGGCGCTGCGAGCCATCCCCATCAGTATTGAAACCCGGCTAGGGAGATCGCTCTTCATAGCATCCATCAATTGAGACCAGAAGACCTGAGCATAATCGGGTTTGTTGATCTCGTTCAGAAGGTCGGCTTGTCGAACCCAGAGTAGATGTAGAAGTAGGTTGCCATCGACATATGCATGACTTGAACTTGCCAGAGAGATAGCCGAGCCCATCTCTTTCTCTGCTCTGGTATAGTCACCTAATTTTAAGGCGATCTCGGCCGAAAGAGCTCGTGCGAGTGGGAGCAGAGGATCTGCGCGAGGGCAGTCGCTGTCCGCTATCTCTACGGCTCGCTCTACGTGCTTCTCTGCTCTCACATAATCCATTCGCTCAAGGCACGCTTCAGCCTGAGTCAGGTATTTTTCGACCAGGTCACGGGGACTTGAGATATTCAACTGTCCGTCTGCATCGTTGGCCGATGATGGACGGAAGTGTCGTTCGGGTTGTCTCATGCTAAATAGTGTACCTTAATTTCTAACCTTACCGAAGAGGTGCGCTCAGGGGTGAAATGTAGGGCACTTACATGAATAATCGCGGATCAAAGTAGCCTCCTGGACCGGAACACCAAAGAACAATTTGCCTGCGCTTATTTTCATTCCCTCGCCATTTATCTCATCCCGTCGTGTCGCATTCTGTTGTACAATCATCGTGAAGTAATAACGTGATGCAACTGTATGCGAGGCAGTCATATGGCGAATGAAATAATTAAAAAACAGATCGAGGCGGCTTTGAGCCATTCGGAAGCGGAAGACGGATTGTATTTCAATAATCTTATTGTGGTGCACGAAGAGGAAGAGAGGCCGATTGTTGTGGGAGAAGAGTCCGAGATACTGGCGGCGCTCAACCAGATGATCGACCAGGGACGGGTTATAGTCACCCCATCTGCTAGTGAGAAGATTTATCGCTTGGCGTAGTGATGCTCTCGTTATGTACTCGCGAATTGTCCAGCGCGTTTTTTACGTTGCTGCGATCGCAATCCCTCTATGAGCGCTTATGCGTCAGGGTACGCCATCTTGAGGAGCTCACCGTAGTGTCTACACACATCAGTTGTAGTGAGAATACCGACCAGTTTTCCATTCCGGGTAACGAGCGTTGATCCGATTCGTCTTTCGGTCATGTGAAACATTACCTGGTCGAGAGGTGTGTCGTATTCAACGATATACGCTTCGAGGTTGCACACATCACCTACATGCAGAGGTTCCTCGCTCGCCGAGTTTCCGAGAACGGCGAATGCGAGTTTAAGGTCACGGTCTGAGAGAACACCAACCAGTCTACCTTCTGAAGTCACAGGAAGATGCCGCACTCCCTGACTCTCCATGACTGCGCGTGCTTCCTGCACTGAACGAGACGCCTCGATAGTGTACGGGAACGGGGTCATTACGGAGTCAACATGGGGCATCGGTTTCATAATCACGATATCGGTTCCTTGAAATCCTCTTCTCTTGTAAACGTACTTCGGGCTTCCGTCCATGCGAAGGGCCATATCCGTGCCCGAGGTATCTGCCTGAAAATACCCTTAACTGATCGGTCTTGAAAGCGAAAACCTTAATAGCTAATGCGCGTAGCCGCTTCGCGCATTGAGCGACGTTATGAGGGGTAATAGGCCGAGTACACGGAGCTTGTCACCTGGGACGAGTTTGTCCGAGAGTGGTAGGCGGAGCGCCTGCTGCGTTACGGGGAGACCGTCCGGCAGCGCCGATTGGAGAACCTCCAGCTGCCCCAACAGGGGGTTGTCCGGCTGCGGGGCCGGGTCGGCCTCCTCTATAGGGCATCGGAGGTCGGCCTGTACTTGGGCCCGGGTAAGGCATCTCATTCCCTGTGCAGTCTCCCGCGATGCGCGGGTCACAGATCGGAACGGTGAGCCATTGATCCTCTTCACACACGAAGAGCGGCTCTCCCTCTGACGTCGCTCCGACAACGCGGCACGAGTCGGGTTGAGCTGCGACCATAGGTGGAAAGACCACGCTGAAAGCCACGATGATGATCCACAGTAGAGGTGTGTTGCGCATAAATCTCTCTTAGAGGGAGAAGATTATATCGTGAAGCTCTCGATACGAACGAACGATATGGCTCGGCTTGGCGGCTTCGAGCCGGGATAGGGGGCAGAATTGATCGTTCTCTCCTGGACAGAAGGCCACCGTAGTAACGCCTGCGGCATGTCCTGCGTGTATATCCATCGGTGAATCTCCGAACATTATCGCCTCGGAGGGATCTACCTCCATTAACTCGAGGGCCTTGTGCAGAGAGTCTGGATGAGGTTTGCCTTGAGGTACATGATCGATAGCCACGACCGCGTGGAAGGAATCCATCACTCCCCAACGCTCAAGGGCAACGGAGATGTGACCCAGCCGAGAATTGGTGGCCACTCCGGCTTTGACTGAAGATGTTTTGAACGTTTTAAGCGTATCCATAAATCCCGGGTATGGATCGACTAGACACATGCGCTCCTTGACTCCGCTCCATACAGATTCACGGAAAGCATGAGCATCGGAGATGGCGAGTTCGCGAAGCACCTCAGCGGTGTCACGAGAGAAGCACATCTCAATTACTTCGGGTAGTTCTCTGTGCTGTCCGAACTCAGCCAGAGCGCTCTGATAGGCACAGGCCCAGTGAGGTAACGAGATACCCATCGTCCCGTCGAAGTCGAAGATTACACCCTTAGTGCGCGTGCTGTTCATATAGCCTTGAGTATGCCACTCGTTGCGTTGCCGTGCACACTATCTGTGTCATAGGCGCCGTTGTGCTCGTTTTATCCCTCATTTGTCTCGGGAAACATACTAGGAAGTGAGAGGTAGCGCTCGCCGGTGTCGTAGCAGAAGGTCAAAATCGTAGATTTCGGCTTGAGCTCCGGCAGTTTCTTGTTTACCGCTGCTAGCGATGCCCCGGATGATATACCGATAAACATCCCCTCTTCACGAGCCGCTCTTTTTGCAAACGAGATAGCCTCCTCCGCTTCTATCTGGATAACGCCGTCGAGAATTCCCGTGTCGAGGTTTTTAGGAATGAATCCTGCGCCGATACCCTGAATCGGGTGTGGTGACGGTTGCCCACCGCTAATAACGGGTGAGGCAGCAGGCTCTACTGCGAATACCCGGAGTTCGGGGAAGCGCTCTTTGAGCACCCGCGCACAGCCGGTGATGTGACCGCCGGTGCCGACACCGGTAATGAGATAGTCGATCCCTTCCGGAAACGCCTTCAGAATCTCCTCGGCCGTAGTACGTTCGTGAACCTCAATATTGGAGGGGTTATCAAATTGCTGGGGCATCCAGCTTCCTGGGGTATTGCCAGCAAGCTCTGTTGCTTTTTCTATAGCGCCTCGCATGCCCTTTTCGCGAGGAGTAAGGATGAATTCGGCTCCGTATGCCGCCATAATCTTACGACGCTCGACGGACATCGATTCCGGCATTACGAGGATGAGTCGATATCCTTTGACGGCCGCTACCATAGCGAGACCAATGCCGGTGTTTCCAGAAGTGGGCTCGATGATGATTCCTCCTTTCTGAAGTCTGCCGCTGGCCTCAGCGTCGGAGACCATAGCCAGGGCGATACGATCCTTGATACTGCCGCCGGGGTTGGAACGCTCCAGCTTAATCCATACAGCGCACGAGGTGTTGTAGAGCTTGTTGATTCGGACGTGAGGGGTGCTGCCTATCGTGTCGAGAATGGTGTGTGCCTTCATCTGTACTCCTGTCGGTTGAATATCTATTTACACGCATCCAGAGCTGACTCTAGGTCGCGTATAATATCGTCTGGGTGCTCGATTCCGACAGCGAGACGGATGCCGCCGGGATCAAAGCCGCGCGCGAGTTGCTCTTCCGCCGAGTAGGCGGCATGGGTCATAGACCCCGGATGTTCTATCAAGGTTCTAATCTGTCCCAGGCTCACCGCTAGCGTTACTGCGTAGGCGTTGTCGGCGATGAAATCCATCATGCGGTTCCCGCGTGAGCGCGACGCTTCGGGTGAATCTCCTTTGAGGACGAAGTACACCATGAATCCCGGCGCAAAATCGCCGTAGTAATCGATCATCTGCTTTCGAGCAAGGTTGTACTGCGGGAAGCTGGAGAGCCCCGGGTACTTTACCACCTCGACCATCGGGTGACTCTCGAGGAACTTCGCCACTTGGTAGGCATTCTCCTGCTGGCGTGGGATTCTGATAGAGAGAGTCGGCAAGCCGTGAGCTAAGATACTCCAGGCGGTAGAGGGTGCGAGGCTTCCTCCGAAATCTTTCCGCAACATGACGAGCTTGTTGTAAAACTCCTGACGTGTGACGACTGCGCCGCCCATTTCGATGCCGAAGCCTGAGATGCCTTTGGTCAAACTATGAACGACCACATCTATGCCCATCGTGATCGGGCGCTGCGCCCATGGAGTACAAAAGGTGTTGTCGATTATCGAGATGATGCGTCGCTCGGGTGGTCTATCTCGGTTTAGACGCTCGATGGTTTCGGCCACCGCGCGAATGTCGACGAGCTCCAAGCTCGGGTTGACAGGGCTCTCGAGGTACACGATTCGGGTATTCTCGTTGACCAGGGATTCGAGCGCGCTGCCGTCTCGCAGATCGGCGAATTTAGTGGTGATGGAGAATTTCGGCATCCACTGCGTCAAGAGGCTATAGGTGCAGCCGTAAAGGGTGCGGTGAGCGATGATCTCCGATCCCGGGTTGAGCGCGAAGGTAAGTGCGGCGTGAACGGCCGCCATACCCGTTGCGTACGTTACCGCACATTCTCCCTGCTCTGCCAACGCCAAGCCTTGCTGTAACATGTCGTTGTTGGGGTCGCCGAGGCGGTCGTATACATAGATCGGATCGTGTCCGCCGGGAGCCCGAAAACGGCCGACATCCTCGAAGCCCTGAGCTCCACGTTGTGTTGATTCCAAGCGGAAGGTGCTGGAGGCCGTGATGGGAGGAACAACGTGGAACTTGTAATCCCAGGTAGAGGTAAACGACTCTCCGTATATGAGCCTCGTAGGGACTGAATACTTTTTCTCTTCGAGTTTTTTGAGCGCCATGGAATCTCCTCACCATAAAACCATCGCACCTATGGGTGCGCTTAACAAGTTCAGATAGGCCAGCGTCAAAGTGCGCGCTGACGGGCAACTTCGTACAGTAGGATAGAGGCCGCACAGCTTACGTTGATTGAGGACAGGGCGCCGCCGATGGGAATCTTGACCACCGAGGCGCAGATTTCCCAATACCCTTGTGACATGCCTACGGTCTCGTTTCCCAGGATAAGCACTGTCGGCTTGGTCATATCGACATCAAAGATTAGCTGCTCGGCCTTTCCGCTGCTTCCGACGATCTGATAGTCAAGACCCAATGATCGTGCTTGTTCGGTCCACTCCAGAACCTCCTTGCAAGACGGTGCAGTGGTCACGGGGAGGGTGAACAGAGCCCCCATACTTCCGCGCACCACATGAGGATCGTAGATGTCGACGGCATGGCCGGTGACAATAATGCCGTCGGCGCCGAAAGCGTCGGCAGAGCGGATAGACGAGCCGAGGTTTCCGGGGCTGCTCGGGCGATCGAACACCACCACGAGTCCCCGGGGCTTTGCGGGTATCGCAGAGGGGGTCAGTACTCGGGCTTCGATGATCGCCATAATCTCCGAAGCTTCTTCTTTGTCGCTCAACTCCTCGAGCAATTGCGGAGCGAGTTCCCAATGTGCCTCGGCGATATTCTTAGCGAGAAGCTCTTCAGCCCATCGCGATAGTTTGCGACCCGCCGGGTATAGGAATGCAGCGATAGACCATCCGTAGGTTACCGCCAGATTGATCTGGGCAACACCTTCCACCAAAAGCTGACCGTAGCGAGTACGCTTGGTTCGATTGCTCTTGAGGACCTCGGCTCTCTGAAAATTGTTGTCGCGTGTACGAACTCTCAGAATATGGGAGGCCTTGTGGTGTTTGTCTGTGCTGCTGTGTGCTGGACGAGTCATAACCTCTACGATTGTCGGCGTTAGTGAAAAAAAAGGCCCATAGTATCGAGCAAAAACGCTCGTGCAAGCTTCTTATTCTACCCTAAGTTCCAAAAAGCGTTAGAAAAAAACGCGTCAAACCGACCCCGAAAGCCGTTTTTATGTGTCTTTGTATCGCTAGGTAGAACAATCGGTACGCTAAAAAAAGTTTTTTTGTATTAGCTGCAATCGCTTTTGACAGACTTACATCATACTGATTATAACATTCATAATCCTTGTGTTGTTAGGTGGTTAGGACAGTAGGTGTGAAGGCGGCGCGAACGCCGGGCGCCTCACACCGATAAACCGAGCTAGCGGTGCCGAACGGTTGCTGCATTAGGCGTTAGTTGAACTTAGGGGTGCACGTGAACAAGTCAGAATTGATAGAGAAACTCGCTCAACGGACACAAATCAACGTGATTCAATCCGAGGAGGTTGTAAATCTCATTTACCGCAAGATGCGTGACACGCTCATAAGTGGCGGTCGGATTGAGATTCGTGGATTTGGAAGCTTCGTCGTCAAGGAATACGGAGCGTACGAGGGCAGGAATCCGAAGACCGGAGAAAAGATCCCGGTTCCTCCCAAGAAGCTGCCGTTCTTCAAGGTTGGTAAGGAACTCAAGGAGCGCATCGACAGCCTTGTCGATGCCGCAGCAGGCACTGTGTCACAAGCGGGCAACGGGCAGAAATAACTGTTCTAAGTCTCGCTTGACCAGTAAAGTTTTTGGTGGCTGTTGCCGTTGTAAAGGTATCACGGAGCTCATGTCGGGCCGGTTAGGAGAAAAGTTATGTCAATAGATTGGTTACTTGAGATCGAGCGCGCCTTGGATAACGGCAAGGATGTGTTCGCGTGCCCGAGCATGGGTCGCAGTAGCTGGCAGCTCTCTAAAACAGTAGACGAGTTGCGCAAGGTAGCTCAAAAGGCCGCCGACATGAGAAAAATGGCGGTCAATATTGTGCGCCTGGTGCCGAAACAGGATGCAACAGCGGGCGATCTTTTTCTTGTACCTACCGGTATCGATGAGACCGGCCCTCGCGGCGAGCCCAATATCCGATGGTCTACCGTTGACACCAAAGAGGCTGCTGAGATGATGCGGGACGTAAAACATGGACCGTGCCCCTTCTTCGCCATGCAGGTTGAGGAAACAGTCGAAACTAGCAAGACCGTCTAGGCGCATGTTATCGCAGAATGCAAGTAGTACAAATGGTGGTGCGGGGTCGCTGAATCTGCACGCTAAGGCGCAGGTAGCTGAGGTGCTCTCGTCGCGATACGACTCGGCTCTTCAATCGCCTGAAGAGAAGCGAGTCGGTTATCGCCCGGCCGCCTGGGATGAACGCCGTGAGGGGCTAGACGTAGTTAGAACGACCAGCGGAGAGGCTCTACGCCTCTTCAGCAATGGAGCACAGTCGGTGCCCAAGCCGGGCTGGGTGATAGTCGTAACGGGTGGTTCATTCGAGAGCGGTTACACCTGGACGTTGTACGGTATCCCACCTGCGCACTAAATCGCTTGGGCCCTTCTGACTTTCCCGGTAGCTTATCCACTCGAAACCGAGTAGTGCGCCAAAAAAGCTGCATATCTTAAGCCCTCGGCCTGCATCTCATAGAGAAGAGGTAGACGTCTGGAGCCTTTTTCGTTTCAGACCTGTACCTTATGTGATGTATACTCAAAGAAGGTTTTGAGGTTACGAGGAGCAAAGCAGGTTATGGATCAGCGCCAAACAACCGGTCATAGTGATGAAAGCGTTACCGTTGAGACTACTATTGGGGATCTGATAGAGGCGATAACCGATATCGCTCTGCAAGCTGGAAAGACGGAGCAAGAGGGGTATCGTTTAGCCTCATTTACGATCGAAAAGCTCCTTCGAGACAAGCGTCTTAAGGATATTCAGTCCTAGTGGTCTAGCGTTACAAGTTTGACCACCGGCTGCTCAGCGAAAAGCGGTTCGCCCTTAAAGCCTAGCTCTGCGTACTGTTGCAAGCCCCACGACATATCGCTTAGGTAGTGACGTCCGAGTAGATCCGGGTCGTGGTGCAGTACATTCAAAGGCAGACCGAGCGATAGTGTCGATGATGCGTACAGAGGCTCTTGTCCGTTCGGCCCGCGGCGAGGGGTGAGACCCAACGGTGTCCCAACGACATGAACTGGCACGGCAGACTCGTTCATGAAGTCACTTATGTGCGTTGACCAGGGAAGAATCGAATCTCCTCCGTCGCTCACTCCGCACAAAACATTGTGAGAACGCTCCACTATCTCGACGATCTCGAGATAGTTGTGCGGTTCGCTCCACTCATGCACGCATCCTCCGAGCCTCTCCGCGGCAGGAAGTAGACATTGCAGGGGGACACTCGCCGCTGCTTGATTCGGAATGATGATGATGTGAACGGATGCGCCTCCATTGAGGAGGTGTCGCGCACACGCCAACGTCACCCAGCCGAAGAACGAATCGCTCGCAAATACCGTCACGGCGCCCCCGACCGAAGAAAGGCCGAGCGCGAAGCGAACGACCATGGCGGAGGAAAATCCACAGGCTTCCACCATTTGAATGGGGGTGAGACCACACCGCTGGAGGTTGCTTCCGGCACGTGTCCAGGACTCCCACGAACAAGAGGGAACGACGTGCCCGCTTTGGGTAAGAAATGTGGTGTTCCCAGGTTGCGCTGCGGCGCCAATCATAGTGACCTTCCGTGGTTGGGTGAGTGAAGAGCGTCTATTCTCCACTCCATCTCTTGGACAATCGACTCGTTAGAGCACCTGCTTGTCATTTCACCGCTAAAAAACGTGCAGTTTGCTTGCTTCGGAACGGGGCGTCTGGCAGCTTACGAAGTCCGTAGAGGGGCCTGAGCAGAAGAGGGTAGAGGGATCGTTTAACAGATGAATACTATGAAGCAAGAGCCGGTAATCGCAATCGCCGGAGCTACCGGTCTGGTGGGCAACGAGATGTTGGTAGTGCTCGAGGAGCGCGGAATAAAGTGTTCCGAATTACGCTTGTTTGCGTCGAAGGAGTCAGCCGGTGAGCTTTACAAGTTTCATAACGAAGAGGTCGAGGTTCAGGAGCTCACAGAGGAGGGCTTCGACGGAGTCGATATAGCCCTGTTCGCTACGTCGAGCGAACTTTCGGCTACATTCGTTCCAGCGGCCGTGGAGGCCGGAGCTATCGCCATCGATAATTCGTCACACTTTCGCATGGACCCTGCGGTTCCGCTCGTCGTGCCCGAGGTGAATTTCGGCGCAATAAACCGAGATGTCGACCGTATAATAGCAAACCCTAACTGCTCTACCATACAGTTGGTTCCGGTTCTCAAGGTAGTAGAGGAGCTGGCCGGATTGAAGCACGTGGTTGTGTCCACCTATCAGTCGGTATCCGGTGCCGGTAAAAATGCGCTCGATGAGTTGTGGGGGCAGACGCTTGCTATTTTTAATCAGCAGGAGATTCCCCAAGAAGCGTTTCAGCACCAGATAGCGTTCAACTGCATCCCGCAGATCGACATCTTTCTCGAGAACGGCTTTACCAAGGAGGAATTCAAGATCATAAACGAGAGTCGTAAGATTCTTGGTATTCCTGATCTGCGAATTACAGCCACTGCCGTGCGAGTGCCGGTGTTTTATTCGCATGCCGAAAGTGTTTTCATCGAAACAGATCGTGAGATCTCGATAGAGCAGCTTGTGCAGAGCCTCGGCGTAGCCGAGGGGATCGAGGTTTATCCATCCAACGAGGAGTATCCGATGCAGCTTGCGGTCGCGGGTTCCGATGCAATTCACGTGGGTCGTATCCGCAAGGATGAGTCGGTGCCGCACGGTGTTTCTCTGTGGATCGTAGCGGACAATGTTCGTAAAGGGGCAGCGGTCAATGCCGTGCAGATCGTCGAGCGGTTGCTTACCCGATAATCATTTTAGAGAGGCAGCGTGCCCAAGATAAAGCTTATCGTCGAGTACGATGGGAGCGGATTTCATGGGTGGCAGAAGCAGCCGGGGTTGCGCACCGTACAGAGTGAGCTGGAACAGATTCTGTCGGTCGTGTGTCGACAGCCGGTAAGTCCCTTGCATGCGGCAGGTCGTACCGATTCCGGCGTTCACGCCCGCGGACAAGTGGTAACCTTCAAGCTTTCTAACGTCCCGGATCTCCGGCGCTTGGCTCAAGGAGTTAGTCACCTGATGAAGGGAGAGCTGGCGGTGCTCTCCGCTGAGGTAGTCGATGATTCATTTCACCCCGGCATTGACTCCACGCACAAGCAGTACTCCTACCGTGTCTTGAATCGTCCGACGCCAGCCGTATTAGACGCCCGGCGGGTGTGGCATATCTCTCGTCCCTTAGATTTGGAATTGATGAGGGCGTGCGCCTCTTCCCTCATCGGCGAGCATGATTTTTCGAGCTTTCAGGATTCAGAGTGTTGCGCGAAATCGCCGATAAAGACGATCTACGTGAGCGAACTCGAGCTTGCTCCAGGCGATCTTCTCGTTTATCGGGTGATCGGCTCAGGCTTCCTCAAGCAGATGGTGCGTAACATCGTCGGCTCGCTCGTCGATGTCGGTCGTGGCCGCCTCAAGGTGACAACCTTCACCGATATTTTAGCCAACAAAGATCGGAGAACCGCAGGCGTAACCGCTCCTCCTTACGGACTTTCGATGGATTGGGTATCGTACGATCCTCTTCCCGACATTTTCGAAACACGGATCTCTAAGCCCTGACGACCCGCATGGGGAGTCTGCGAATTGTCGGGATACCGTCTTTCTCCCGCAACCTAGGTTCATAGGAGGAAAAAATGGGGCGATGCGATGTGTGTCACAACGACTATGACAGATCTTTTACCGTGATTCATCAGGATCGTTCCTACACCTTCGACAGCTTCGAGTGTGCGATTCATGCACTCGCGCCCCGTTGCGAACACTGTCAGTGTCGTATCATCGGCCACGGAATGGAGAGTGGAGGAGCGTTCTTCTGTTGCGCGCACTGTGCGCGAAGTGAGGGAAAGACTGAACTAAGAGACCACGCGCATTGAGTACCTTCTTGGTCACAGTGCGTGTTCCTTCGCGTGACTGCGGAGAGTCCCCCGCCTTACAATGATGCGCTACTCCTCTGATGCACCCAGCTGCGCAATCCACTGGTGCGTCTGTACGAAGAAGATCGACAGAGATTCGAGTATGTGGGCTAGGCCCGCAAGACCTTGCAGTATCCACGCCAAGAGGAGAGCGAAGATGAGTAGGTTCCAGGCAGTGACGTACAACACTCCGACCCGGTATCCTCCCCGTATCAAGGTCAGATCCGTTTGAATCGGGGAGATGTCTCTAGTATTGAGAAGGAGATCGATTCCATAGCCGATACCCACTATCAGCACAGCGACGACGTGTTCGTGTCGAAACAGCGCAAACGCTATCAGCCCGGAAGTGAAGGTGAATACAGGCAAGAAGTATGGTGCAAGAGATATTAAGGCGTTGAAGTGCTTCGTCTGTTTCGAGTAGGCGTACTCGAAGTAGCCCGAGTCTCTGTCTATCTTCATGCCTTTGCGCTTGTTTCCCACCAGATTGGAGACCACAGAGTGTTTGAATTCGTGAAGTAAAACCGAGATGTGGCCCTTGATGAGGGAATGAGCACACAGGGCTCCGACGAGGGCGGCGCAAAAAAAGGTGCCAGCATATCCGCTGGATTCCAAAGAGAGCAGACGAACACTCAGAAAAAGGATGACCAAGCCGGTCGGAAGGATAGCCGCCAGCGAGAGGAAAAACGCGAATCCCCCGACTACTTCCCGTTTTGGAGCCTCTTTGTCTCCCTTCTGGAACTTCGACGCCGACTTTGGCTCTTCGTCGATCGACTCGGCCTTCACGATAGTTGCTTCGATCTCTCGTAGTAGAGCAGCGATCTCCGGATCAGCGCTCTTTGGGTCGGTATCGTCGAAGTCGTCGGTCATCGCACAGTCAAGCCTTCTTCGGAAAGAGTATAGGATTCCGGGTGGTCGCTCCAGCGCAAAAGAAGACTACAGCAGGCACAGCGTGCGCGAAGGAAAAGACTAGCGTCCGAGAATCCCCCCAAGAAGATCCTTCACTTGCTTTGCTGTCTCTGAGTCGTTCTTAAGGGCTCTATCGACCGCTCGACCGGCTTCCCGCTCAATAATGCGACCGGCTCCGGTTTGCATAAGCTTCGATAGATCCGGAAGAACGAGCAGTTTCGGTGAGCGACCCTGAAGGGTAAGAGGGATGACGAGGCGTCCCTTGGAATCGTACACCTTCCCGATATCTTTCACCTGTCGGGCCAAGGCTCGCGAGAATTCCTCGGTGAATGTGAGGGTAGTGTTGAGGTTGAGGGTGCCGTCCCGAGCAATAGAGCCGCTACTTTCGAGGGCGAAGATATCACCGACTACTTTGAGCGAGCGCAGCATCGTGATGTCCCCTTGAAGCTCGAAGCTTGAATCAAGCGATTCTATGCGTGTATCAGGGTCGAGCATGATCCCTCGAAATTCCGGAGGAACCTTGTCGACCAGGGCTTCTTCCAGGAAAGGTAGTCCCTTCCCAACTGAGTTCAGCACGGCGCGTGGCAGGTTAAATTCCTTCAGGCTCGCTTTTACGATCGAGAGGGATCCGGGCCCGTGCAGCTTGGGTGCGCCGGGCGAGAGTGCTCCGTTCACGTCGGCGTTCAGTGATGCAATCGTACCGCTAAAGTTTCCGGCTCGCTCAGGGTTGAACGTAGATAAAATCTTCTGAATCGACATTCCTTTGAGAGCGATGTTCGTTCGGATCTGTTGAGATGTGCCGAGCTCGAGCGTCAGCGGCATGCGTGCGCTTCCCTCGAATCCTTGCAGGTCCAAACGACTGAGAGAGAGAGTGCTCAGAGAGCCGAAGCGGAGCTGTCCATCAAGTGCCAAGGTAAGGGGAGCCTGGTTAAGCTGTAACGAGAGCTTTTGAGAGCCGAATCGAAGATCCGTGGTAGAGCCTTCTAGAGCGAGATCTCCGCTCAGTCCACGTACAGAGATCCCCTGAGATAGATTGATAGAAGCATCGCGCAGTTGCAGGGGAGCTTTGAAGCTTATCGCCCCCGGCCCGGCGAGCTTTATTTCTGCACCGGAGGTAGCAACAGTACCATCGAGGGCAATGCGTATAAGTGAAGGAGCTAACGCGGCGGCGTGTCGCATGACGCCCCCGATGTTGACTGAGTTCGACGAAATCTTGATCGCTCCATGCTGAGTGTCGAGCTTGAGAGTCGCATCTGCTCTTATCTTTCCGGCGTCAGTTGTTACGACGGCATCGGGAACATTGAGCTCATTCGTATCTGGGGTGAAGGTGGTAGAGCGAGTTGAAAGCGAAAGGTGTGTCTGCTCTGGTAACACCGCTCGCAGCTCCGCTTGCGGGATAGTTACTATCCCGTGCTGTAGCTGGACCCCGGCATCGAGATCGATGGCGGAAAGGTGAGTGTTGGTACCGGCTTCGACGTCGTTTATCATCACCGAGCCGTCGCTCACGACGATTCGTTCGAGGTGGAGCTGAAGATCTCCGCTCTCCTGAGGAGCAGGGCCCTCTCGCTCAGCGGTTCCTTTGGGAGGTGACGCTGTATCCGCAGGCGGTGAAGCTGTGGATGGTTTACGAGGTAGTCCGCGTATCGAGAAACCGTCCTTGCCTTTTATCAGGGTAATGCTTGGTCGTTCGAATCGGATCTCTGATGCGTCGAGCTTTTTACTCAAGAGAGGGCGGAGCGAGAGTTTGGCTTTAATAGCGGCGATCGATGGAGCTTGTCGGTCCCCAAGGGATACATCCTTGACGAGCAGCTCGGCGCTCGGAAAGAGAGATATATCGATCTGTCCGATTTTGACCGGTGCTCCGACGGCCTTGGCGATCTGCGCCTCGATCTGAGGTTGTAAGAGCTTTACCACGTCGTTGACGCGCACAATCGCCAGCGCTCCGAGTCCGACAATGAGGAGTACAGCGAGGCCGAGTATAATTACAATCCGTTTCTTCATAATTGCTATCAAAGATACGAGGATCCGGTACGGGTCACAAGATGAGGAGCTTTCGGGGGGTGACCCGGCTCCGTGGTACCCATTACGCTGCGGTGGCTCGACAGCCGTTGCAGTGTAGTAGTATGACTCATGCCTAGGCCACATCCATATGCATTGGGGGGAAGATGCGCATAGCCGTAAGCGCAGGAGAGGTATCGGGTGAACAGCACCTCGCACGGGTCGTGAGAGCGCTTCGTGAACTGCAACCCAGTGTCGAGGTCAAAGGCATGGCGGGCGCGGCCGCACGAGAGGCCGGTGCCGAGATAATCGTCGATTGCTATCGGAGGGGGGCACTGATGGGGTTCTCGGAGCTTGTGCGCTCTGCTGGCTCTATCTTCACATCGTTCTCGACCATGAAGAAGCTCATCACGGAGTGGCGACCTGACGCTCTGATCCTCGTAGACTACCCGGATTTCAATCTGCGGTTAGCTCAGGTCGCCCATAAACACCGAGTTCCGGTCTTGTATTACATACCCCCTAAGGTGTGGGCGTGGAGAGCGAGCCGAGTCAAAAAGATAGCGGAATATGTCGATCGGGTAGCTGCTATTTTCCCGTTCGAGAAGGAGTTCTACAAAACACGCGGTTACTCGGCCGTATCGTATGTGGGACATCCGCTCACGGATCGACTTGCAGACGTACGACTCGATCTGCCGCGTACCGATACGGTGCTGCTGTTGCCCGGGAGTCGCAAGTCCGAAGTAGAGCACATCTTGCCACCGGCTCTGCGAGCTTTGAAGCTGCTGCGACGAGATTATCCTACTCTCAGTACAAAGGTTGTATTAGCGCCGAATATGTCGCTTGAGTGGGTCAAAGAGGTGGCAGCTACAGCGATTCAGGGTGCTGCTCTCGAAGAGATTGAGTGGAGCAAAGAAGATGCGCTGACAGCGATGACCCAGGCAAGAGCGGGTATCCTCAAGTCAGGTACCTGCAATTTAGAGGGAGCTATCGCAGGGTTACCCTTTGTCTCGGTGTACAGTGGTACACGGTTCTCTAATTTGCTAGTTTCTCTCTTTGTCTCTCTCAAAGAGTATTCGCCGGTCAATATAATGCGGCCCGGTACCGTTCGAGAATTGATGCAGGTGAGGCTTGATGAACGAGCGCTCGAAGCGGAGCTTCGGAAGCTTCTCGAGGTTGGGGAAGAGCGTACAAGGATAGAGCTCGGTCTCGCCGAGGTCCGGAAAAACCTGGCTGACTTCGATGTTTTTGACTCCGAATTTGGCCGCGAAGATAGTGTCGCTGGCCGGGTGGCGGCTCTGGTGCTCGAGTTAGGTGAAAAGGGCGGGCGGAAGAGTCTACATCTCAGCGCCGAGCCGGGAGTACCGTAGGAGTCTCGAAAGGAATTTAGTTCATGTACACGAGGCTCCTCTATTACCTAAAGCCCCACCGTCGATACTTTACCGGCGCACTTCTCTGCATGGTTGTGTTCGGTGCCACAGATGGAGTCGTTCCTTTTCTCGTAAAGTACATCCTCGACGGGGTCTTCACGAAACGGGACGAACAGCTTCTGTGGGTCCTTCCTGGGCTTTTAATGGGTTTTGCGTTGGTGCGAGCCGTCTGCGACTTCGGGCAGCAGTTTCTGATGGCTGCAGTCGGTCATCGAGTAACTCAAGATCTACGAAATCACGTCAATCGTCACATCCTCTCGCTCTCGCCGGACTTCTTCGTGAGACACTCATCGGGTGAGCTTCTTTCCAGGGTCACGTCCGATGTGCTCCTCATACGTACGCTCTTGACGGACTCCTCAGCGTCTATCATTCGTGACACCTTGCGGTTGCTCGCGCTGATAGTGTCGTGTGTTTATCTGGATCCGACTCTGTCGCTTTTGGCAGTGGTGTTTTTTCCGATTGCCGGTCTTCCGATCGCTCGCATAGGCAAGCGTATGCGTAAGCTGAGCCGGCGCGGTCAGGAGGCGATAGGTTCCTTGTCGGCGCTTTTTCAAGAGAGTATTCAGGGGCATCGTGTCGTGAAGATATTTTGTCGTGAGGAGTTCGAACAGGATCGGTTCGAACGCGGCAATAATGATCTCACGCGCACCTTCGTAAAATCCGAACGAGTAAGAGCCGCTGCGGGCCCTATCAACGAGGTGCTAGCGAGCTTGGTGATCTCCGGCGTTTTGCTGTACGGCGGGCACACAGTGATCGCAGGAACGCGGACATCGGGAGACTTTATGGCATTTTTAGTCTCAGTATTCCTGATGTACGAGCCCTTCAAAAAGCTGACCCGCGTCAATGCGACGGTGCAACAGGGGCTGGCGGGAGCTCAGCGTATATTTGAGATCATCGACACCGTACCGACAATTCAGGATCCGAGTGAACCGCAGAAACCTCCAGCGCGTTACGATCTCGAGCTCGTCGATGTTACCTACGAGTACCCGAAGCGAGCTGATGATGACACCGTGACAGGAGCGATACAGCGTGTGTCGCTTTCGATACCTCAGGGTCGAAAAGTGGCCCTCGTGGGCTTCTCAGGTGCCGGCAAAACGACCTTGGTCGACCTCATTCCGCGCTTTATTGATCCCTCTCGAGGGGTCGTGAAGCTTGGAGGGATCGATATTCGAACGTTGCGGTTGGTAGACGTGCGCTCTAAGATCGCGATGGTCGGCCAGCACACCTTTCTTTTCAATGACACGGTGTATAACAACATAGCCTACGGAAATCCTGACACGAATGAGGAGCAGGTTGTTGCTGCAGCCCGCGCCGCCTTTGCATACGATTTCGTCATGAAGCTTCCTCAGGGTTTCCAGACGCAGCTCGGTGAAGGTGGCATGACGTTGTCGGGAGGCGAGCGCCAACGCTTGGCGATCGCCCGAGCAATTCTCAAGGATGCGCCGATCTTGATCTTGGATGAGGCAACTGCATCTCTCGACAACCGCGCCGAGCGCGAGGTGCAGATGGCGATTCAGGCGCTCGAGAAGGGCCGCACGACGGTCGTGATTGCACACCGCCTCTCGACAATCAGAGACGCCGATACAATCGTTGTGATGAGTTCAGGACGGTTGGTGGAGCAGGGGACTCATGAAGAGTTGCTCGCTAAGGGCGAAGAGTATTCACGTCTGCATGCGCTGCAGTTTCGTGAGTCCGAGGTTACGGCTTAGGGTAGTGTCTCTATGCGACTCGCCGCTAGGAACTCTCCTGAACAATTTCTACTAAGAAGCTAGGCGAAACTCCTTCTCTGAGCTGCGTTTGGTCGAGATCTCTCCCTTAAATCCCTCTTCAGGCACGATCGTTATAACATCCTTTCCGTCAGGGCCGCTCTTTCGCGATACGCGCCCGACGTTTGGAATTTTGACACTTACGATATCGCCCTGTATCTCAGTTTTCCCCCGAGATTGGGTTGTTTCATCACCATATTTATAATTCACAAGTAGACCTTCGCCCTGCGCTACCGTTATGCTGATCGGCTCCACTCCGTCGTCGGCGGCGGCGAGACGAGTTCTCGTACGTACCGCAGGTTCCTGTTTCTTTTTCGGCTCTGCTACGTCCGGTCCTGCTGTTATGGTAGACCGTACTACGGAGCTGGGTGCTGCAGGTGAGGTAACCGACAGTGTGAAGGTTCGAGGTTCCTTCAAAGAGTCGTCTGCATAGAGGTGAAAGCGATTGTCCGGTGCGCCTGTCGAGGTATCTCGCTCCATCCGGATATCACTGCGGCTGAATTCCCACGAATTGTCTTGGCTCGTTGAGAGCACCGTACCGATAGTGCTCTCACCTTGCGGATAGATGTTGAGAACCTGCAGAGGCCCGGTTCCCAGTTGGATAGTAAGGGGCTTAGAGACGGATGCGTAGCTACCGTTCTGCGGAAGTACCGCATCGAGCTCCGTGATCGGTGTAGGATCGCTTTCGATCTTGGCTGGGGTCGACGTCGGGGGGAGCGATGAAATATTCGGCGATGAAGAGACCGGGCCATTGTCGGTTCCAAGATAGACTCGACTTTCTGCGACAACTTCAAAGCCTAGACCATCCGGTCCCCCTCCGGGACGAATTATCTTGAAGTGGTAGGGTTGTGATGACGGACGGGAACCTGGGCGGATCTCGTACTCTTTACCTCCTCCCGGAAGGGTCTGAGATAAGCGAGCTTCGGCAGCTCCGACTCCTATCTTGATCGACTCCTCAGGTGAATGCGCGCTGGGATCCATAGAGCCCTGGAGGCTCGAATCCTGATAGACATGCAGAGACTCTCCCGGTTTTAGAACGACCTTGAGGGGATTCTCGGAGCGCGCAACGGAAAACTCGGAGGGGAGGGAATCCCGCTTATCAAAGCTCGCGAGGTAGGCTTCGAAGCTCTCGAACCCTTTAGCCTGCCAGTCATCGCCCGGGGAGGGCGAAAGGGCGTCAATTTCGGGAGCACTCGAGACCGAGTCACTGTCGTAGCGAGCTTCGGGACTCAAAAGTGAATCTGCAGATATGTTCAAATCCGGAACTCCGGACTCGGAGGTCAGATGCTCGTTTTTTGCACCGTTATTGATATTGACGTGAAATCCCGTGCTTGCACAGGGGTCCTTAACCGTGATGAATCCTCTAAAAGCCTCACGTTGGATCCCGCCGCAACGAGTTCTTTCGCAGTGTCGCTCGTGCGTTGCTATCGTGATGGTATCGTAGTCGGGTTTGTTTGGATCCGGCTGCCTCCAAAGCTCCCCTGCAGCACTCTTGATTGGGCCATGGTCTCCCGGGCATAGACGCATGTGCCCCTTTTCGATGCCTCGATTGGTTGTGGCTCGATTGTAGTGCACATCGATCGCCTGATTTCTGGGTACGCTCAAGGTTACCACCTGATTGAAACGTGATGAATCCTGGGCGGCCGCTGTCTTTATCGACCAGGGGTTACGCTGCGCTGCAAGAGCGGCTTGCGTATCATGCTGGAGCTGCTTGGCACGTGAGAGGAAGTTTTGTGCCCCTTCCAGAGAGGTTGCACCCGTAGATGCCAACCCGGTGGCTTCGGCCACAAGTTCATTTGCACGTTTCTCGAGTATGTCACCGTTTCCCGGAAGAGCATTCCGAGCGGTTGTTGCGAGTTTTCCGATTTTACTAAGGACGTCCTGACGAGAATCCGGAATTGATATCGACCCGTCGGCCAGCTCTACTCCTGCCCTCTTGACGCCGGTATCGGTATCACTGGTCTTGTGCTCCTGCAGCTGAGTAGCCATACGAACCTCCAAATCAAAAACCGCACTCCTATCGGTTATGCGGTAATCCGGCGGCGATGACGCAAAAGATTCACGCCTTAGAGCGTGCGAACACGTGATTCGAGGTCGATCCTATCCAGGAACTTACGAATATCCTTATACTTCTTGTTTCGTTCTTGGAGGTCCAGTCCGCGCTCCAGATAGTGAGTGAATCCCTTCACGAGGAGCGCGGCCTCGTGCTCTGTCTGCTCATAGGCGTTGCGATACGACTCCACCACTCGAGTTGGAAGAACTGTACGCTCGACCAAAACCCCCCGGAGGTCATTCGCTGATTCGACTAGTTGCGCGAAGGTAACGTCCTTGTCAAAAGATACTGCAAATTTGAGCCTTTCGAATATGGCGTTGGCGTGGGCTATCTTGGTGATGACCAGGAGTTTGACAAGGCTATCTTTCGCCGACTCCCTGTTGCACTTCTCGAGTGCACCGTTGAAATCCTCGAAGGCTTCGCGGAGTTTGTCGGCGAACACTGTAAACGGTCGACAGCGGAGAGAGTTGAGGATTTCAAGATTGAGGCGCGCTTCGGTTAGGAATGTGCGAACTGCACTCTGTCGCTCGGTAGCGGAGCGGTCTGTGCCGAAGATCTGATCCTCGAACTTCTCGAAGAGAGGAGTCGCGTTCACTACTTGGTTGCGCACTCGATCGATCTTCTTCTCGCCCTCCTGGATTATGCTCTCGAGGATCTTGTCGTCGGTAGCCATCGTTCCCTGAATATCGGGCAGTTCCCCGCTACGACCTTCGGCGCGCTTGATCGCAGCTACGAGCTTGGTTTGGATAGGCCCGATTCTTTGTTTGATGTTTGGTATGCGCTCGATAATTCCCTTGAGATGCTCGTAAAGCTCGCTCTTCAAGCGATGCTCTGCGTGCTCGAAGGTCTTTGACCAGCGCGCAGCGAAACTGCTGAGCTCTTCCGTCAGATTGTCCTTCGTCGCCTGATCACCGCTCCAGTCCCGAGTGATGCGCTGATTGATATCCTCCGCCTCCGCACGAAACTCAGTCTGGAGCGGCAGCTCGTCATCGTAACTGTCGGTAGCGTGTGGATTTCGTCGGTGAGCATCGTAGACGGTGGCATAGAACTGAACCGTGATCGGTTCCGGATTGAATTCGGACCTCTTGTCCTTCGGATAGCCCCCCGAAATCTTTCCTCGTAGGTACATGATTGAGCCGAGGATTGAGGGATCAATATCCTTGGCCTCGGGATACGTGATTCGCCTTCCCTCAACGGGGCGTTCGATGACGAGCATGCGCCGGTTTCCAGCACGAAGCCACTGCGCGGCTTCGAATATCATTTTCACACCTTGTATGATCTCCGGTTCGGCTTTCATCTCGAGGACACGCGATGCCCTGAGGGACCCTTCAGGCCAAACAAGCAACCTAAGGTCGCTTAAGAGCTTACTCGGGAGAAGATCCGGGCTGACGAGATAGGGAAGGAGAGAGCAGCGGTCAAAGAATTCTCGCGTGAAAAACGTAGGAAGCTTTCCATCGAGATTGAGGTGCGGGAAGGCATAATCCATCGGCCGACTGAAGGCACGCATGAACTTCGACGCCTTCGAATCCGGAAACTCTCGCCACAGGTCAGCGATAGTGGTGGTCGAGAACTTGCGGCCGAAAGTGGTGTGGCGGAGTTCGCGTATCCGGACATAGTAGTCCTCCCAGTATCGGATCTCCCGCAGTGTTCCGGCGTGAATATCGGACGGTATTTCGGTCGCGGTCTGCACGGCAACAGATCCCGGCCTAGAGGTAACTATGGTTCCGCGGTAACGCACATCGTCGTTTCCGAATTCGACAATTGATCCTGGTGTCAGAGCGATGGATCCTGATGTTTCGAACTCATACAGTCCTGTGTGTTTCGTCTTTGAGACCGGAAAGGAGCTTGGTAGCGCTCGAGGATCATCTCGCCGCCCCGAGATGGTCTGATGCGGACGTCGTTCAGACTCCGCGCTGATCCACTCCGAATATGAAGTGCGCTGAGCTTGAGTCGTGGCGAGCTCCTCGATATGGGCACGCCTGTCGAGCAGAGTGATGATTCGAGTCCTTTTGCGCGTCGAAAGTTCAGAGAGAGGTACCGAAACTTTCCCTAGAGCGTCGGCGGGGTCAGAGGTGCTTCCTCGCGGAGTCGCTGGAAGGTTGGCCTTGGCGAGGTCTATCTCCCAGGAGCTTCTTACTTGCTCGAACCGGTGGTTTCGGGGCGGGATGCGCCTCATTCCGTCTTTATGCGCCGGATTGCTATCTTGACTGTCAGGCTTGGGTGGCATGCCTTTGGTGCTCCTTTTGGCCCACAAAGAGGTCTCGGGGCGTGCGGCAGTATACCGTTTGCCAGCCGGTTATAGAAGCGTTGCCCTCTGAGATGGCGGTGCGAACCCCGGAAAGTTTTTGACGGAATATGGGTCTCGAGCCACGCCAAATCTGCTCGTTTTTGCAGCATACTATGGCGGAAAGACTAAGGATTCGACAGCGTCTTGGAAGATTGGGTCGGCGCATGGATCGATTGCCTCGGAAGCAAAAACACATGCTTCATTGTCGGGAAGTTCGGTCATAACACTACCGTGAGAGTGTTGATGTACGGTTGTTATCGGTAGTTTGAGGTTAGTATGGCGTTTCCGCACACCCTAGTTGTTTCCAATGAGATCCCCTCAGCCTTGGCCGCCCTCCAGGAGCGAGTTATTCGAGGTGAACAGCTCTCTGAGCATGATATTACTCGATCTGTCCGAGTAGATATCGAGAGTGGTATCGCTGTCAGCGAGGTCTTTCTCTCGAAGTTCATTGGTGGAAACCGAGCGATATCTCCTGATGCGATCGAATCGATTGTCGCTCAGCTCCAGGCTAAGATGAAAGAAGTGCTTTTCAGCAATCCCGATCTCTTCCTCGCGTACGGTAAGGCTGCGGCTTTCTTGGCTCGCGAGCTTCGTCGGCGAGCGGCCGTCTTACACCTCGTTTGAGAAGGTCAAGCGGCGATTAAGCGGAGTTCAAGTCTGCAACGGCTCGAGCCGTCGACCTATGTGTCCGGCAACTTCAGTCTGTCACGCGCGCAGCTCGCTGATTCAAGAGGTACTCGGAGAGTGAGATCGCTCCGCGATCAATGATTCCCGGAGTTGCGGAGCAGGTCGTGAAGGCCTCTGAGAGTTTTACCTTGTTGTCCCGTTCTGTGCGTATGAGGCGACCTTCGCGAAACCGGAAGAAGTCGCCCTGAAGCGCCTCGTTTTGGGAGAGTTCCGCTAGGATCAATCCGTCGGGGTGAAGCACGCTCTCGAGCAAGCCGCTGTCAGAGCAATAGCTGTCCTCGGCGTGGAGAAGGGTGAGATCGCGGCCCTTTAGATCGACGGTGTAGGAGAATACAATCTGGCCGGAGCGGTAACGACGGTCTAAATAGAAGCGCGCTTCGACCGGAATACCCTGTTGTTATGAGCAGCATCGGCGCTGATGTGTGATAAAGTTCTCTCATCAGAAGCTATGAGGATCGATCGAGCATGCCGAAGTTATGTGCCCCACATTCATTAGCGTTCTCCTGTGCCACGGTTTCGGGCGTGGCCGAACAGATGGTGTCCTTGATTTCGTCGATCGCTGCGGCTCAAGAGAGACGGGTGCAGGAGCGCTTCCATGCCACCCTCTCCGCTCTCGACCGTGCAGTGCTTGATCGGCAGCAATCTATTCCCTACGACGGGAAGGATTGGTGGAGAGGGGCACATGACATCTTTGTAACGCGGGCTATGGCAGTCATTGTTGATCGAGAGAATGCAGCTCGCAGGGCAGCCGGACACGCAGACCTGCTACCTCAGTGGCTTGTCACGGCAGCCGTGTTGCATGATCGAGGATATGCAATCTTGGGAAAATGTAGAGAGATCTCTGGAGCGGAGTACCTTTCTCGAAGCGGGGCACATTGGGAGGGCGCGGATACCCGTATTCTGCATGCCCAATTATCGCGACGATATGCGGCTAGGTTACTGTTCGGGGTCAAAGATACCGAGCTCGATATGATTCGCGTCGGCTCTCCACTTGAGTGTGATGTGTCGATCGAGGTCCGAGAACTCTTGTTAGAGGTGATCGAGACCCACGACTACCCCTATGTCGGTCGCTACGACGAGATGTCGCGTGAAGCTCGCCATCACTTCGATGCCGACAGCCTATTCTCGATCAGTTTGCTCAGTTTCGTGAAGGACTACCTGGCCTATCTCGATGATTCGCTCAAGGTTCGCGCCGCGCTTGATATCGGTTTGGGAGATGAGGGGGTATTTACACCGCACGGTTTGGTAGTCGCTCGGATGTCTCGCTACTTCGAACGCACCGATCAGCTTCCTCAGGGCTGGAATCAGGTGATTTTTCCCTTTCGGACGGAAGCGGTTTCGTTTGTAGGGGGGAGGTGTATCCGCCCACATTCTGCAACTGCTCAGACATTGACCGATCGGGCCTTTGAGGATTTGGCTGACTGCTGCGTCGTTTTGGGGCAGATGTCGTCAGTGGAGGAATTCGGTGGGTGGTTTAGCGAACGGGTAAAACGCCAATTCAACGAGCTGCTCAATTGAGCAAGAGCGCCTCATGAGAGCAAGTAGTGAGAGGTCCCTGAACCGCAGTGAGTTATCCTTGCTCACTGCGGTTCAAGTTAGCGATACGCGAAGCGTTACTCGCTGATCTCGGCGCTCTCGGAAGAACTTCCCTCAGAAAGACTCTCTGACGCCTCGGCGTCTGAGCTCTCCTCGTCCTTCTTGGTGCGAGTTACCTTCGCAGCCTGAAGGCCTTTAGGTCCTTCCTTGAGCTCGTACTCCACAGCCTCACCATCCTTGAGGGTCTTAAACCCATCGGCGGTGATGACCGAATAATGAACAAACACATCTCGTCCACTGGAGTGTTCGATGAAACCAAATCCCTTGGCATCATTGAACCACTTGACGACTCCTTTCAGCGTACTGGAATCAGAATCTGACATAACAACGGACTCCCCGTTAAAAAAACTCACGGTCATTAAAACCTACCACATCTACTTTACGTTACAATACTGGATACGAGGTCACATCACTCTCGTTCCTAGTTGTTGAGATTCACACAACGAGAGAAGGGATCCATATTTCTGGGCTGGATTCCGTGTGGTGTCGTGCAGGCAGGAAATGCCCCGTGGCTCCAGAATCCGACCGGATTGCTCGGATAAAGACAGTACATTGATAAGTCGCTGATCTAGCAGGTATAGTTCCTCAATCAGGGCCTTAGTAGGCTCCAGGAGGCGTTGCAATTGCCCAGGCTTGGGTATCAAGATTTGGAAACGGACGCCTCTAAAGATGTAGTTCTTCTCGATAGGTACTCATGAATCCAGCCCATCTCGCGACCACAATCCTGGAAAGCTTACCTGAACCCCACTGTGTTTTGTCTCGGGATTATACCTGTGTGGCGCTCAATTCGGCTTTTGCGCGGCTGATAGGATTTCAACAGGAGAATCTTGTCGGCCGCAGCGCAGTGCGCTTTTGGCCGGATATCGAGAGGCAGCGATGGGAGACCCGTGAATGTCCTGCAGAGCTGCGTAGCGCGCATGGCGATCCGCTCGTGGTGAAGGTGGCTACGTTTGCCGGGGATGCCCTCCTGGTTCGCGTGCTGGCGAGCTTTTCCCAGGATCAGACAACGAAGGTTTTCCATGCTCAGCGAATGGAGACGCTTGGATTATTAGCAGGTGGTGTTGCACATGACTTCAACAACATTCTCACAGGAATCTTGGGGCACCTGGCGTATCTCCAAAATGTGCTTCCTACGGAAGGGAAACACGTTGAGTCTCTTTCGGCGATTGAAGAGGGGGCGATGCGCGGGTCGAGTATTACACAGCAGATACTGCAGTTTTCTCGGCTCGAACAGACCGAGCCGTCTACGCGGGTGGATCTCGGTGAGATGGTATCGAGGGTGTGCCTGCTCGTGAAGGGAACGATTCCCTCGGATATTCGCTTGGATTTCGCTCCGCCAGCGCGCTCAGTTTCAGTGTTAGCGTCGGAAGCGTACGTCTCTCAGGTGATCATCAATCTAATCGTCAATGCGCGTGATGCTATCAAGCATGGTGGATCGATCGAGGTCGCTCTAGAGCGTGCGTGTTCTTCAGAGGAGGTATCACGGCTGTTCGGCACTGAGCCAGCGGCACCCGCATATGGGGCGCTCGTTGTGCGTGATTCCGGAGAAGGAATGGATGAGGAGGTCAAGGCTCGATTGTTCGAGCCTTACTTCACCACGAAGAAACAGGGCGGGACGGGGCTTGGACTCACGACGGTGTTTTCGATTGTAAAGAGTCTGGGTGGGGCCATCGAGGTTGTCTCAGAGAAAGGAGTGGGAACCGAGTTTCGCGTCGTGCTGC
Organism: Bdellovibrionota bacterium; assembly: GCA_044351795.1. Classification (GTDB taxonomy): domain Bacteria; phylum Bdellovibrionota_C; class UBA2361; order UBA2361; family OMII01; genus OMII01. Next base: position 49,520 of record JBILFA010000006.1, read on the forward strand.
CGGTGGTAGACGATAGCGTAGCCAAGGAGGAGCTGGAGCTTGAGTCCGACGAAGGGCCGGTGTCGGGCCGGGGCGAGCGCATCTTAGTGGTCGACGACGAGTATGCAGTGCGAAACGTCTTGGGATTGAGCCTAACGCATCTAGGATATGCAGTTGAGACCGCGGCCTCCGGCCTTGATGCCCTCGATAGATTCGGGGAAGCGGAGGGACGTTACGATCTTGTGATTTTGGACCTTTTGATGCCTGGATTATCGGGGGAAGAGGTCTTTAACCGACTCAGACGGCTACGTCCGGACCAGCGTGTGCTCATCGTGAGTGGATTTAGTTCTGAGCAGGTGGTAACTCGAATACTAGCAAACGGAGGGCGGGACTTCATTCAGAAGCCCTTCTCGATAGAGGTCCTCTCCAGAAAAGTACGAGGGTGTTTTCGTGATTAAGCAGTACAAGGTCCGCGACATAGCCATAAATCCCGGCTTGGTGCTTTCTCCTATGAGCGGCGTTACAACTCGCGCGTTCCGCAGGTTGATTAAGCAATCTAATCCGGGTGGCGTCGGTTTAGTCGTAAGTGAATTCGTTTCTGTCGAGGGAATGACCCGCGGATCGCGCCGCACGATGGAGATGATGCGCTATTCAGCCGATGAGCGTCCGTACTGTGTACAAATTTTCGGCTATGATATCGATCGTATGCGCGACGCAGCTCTCATGGTGCAGGATATCGGGGCGGATATGGTTGATATCAACTGTGGCTGTCCAGCCCCGAAAGTGGTCAAGCGCGGGGGCGGGTGCGAGCTCATGCGTCAACCGGAACACCTTCAGAAGATAATCCGTGAGGTTCGCCGGGCGGTCAGCATTCCGTTGACGCTCAAGGTTCGTAGCGGCTGGGACGAGGGATCACGGAACGCGCTGGAGATCGCGCTCATGGCCGAGGGTGAGGGGATCGAAGCGTTGGCCATCCACGGTCGTACTAGGGCGCAGCTTTACCGAGGTGAGGCGGATTGGGATGTGGTCGAGAGTGTAGCGGACAGACTCTCCATTCCGGTACTTGGGAGCGGCGACGTCGTCGATCGGCGCTCAGCGGAGCAAAGACTGCGGGGCAAAGTTGCCGGGCTCTTCATAGGGCGCGCGAGCATGTGGAACCCGTATATATTTTCAGAGATCATGACTGGAGAGCCTTCGAAGCTACGGGACAACCCGGCGTTGATGTTGGATCTCCTGTTTCGGTACATAGAGCTGCTCAAGGAAGACTTTTCGGATTCCAGCAGCGCTGGTAAGGTCAAGCAGCTCGCCTCGCAGATGTGCCGTGGAGCATTGTGGCGCAAGAGGCTGTTGACCATAAACACCTTACAGGAGCAGGAGCAGTTTCTCGAGGGTGTGAAGGCCGGGGAGTGGAGTCCGCCTGTAGTCACGCGTCAGGAACTCGACGAGGGCGATATTTCGCCCGGCGATCTGTCGTGCAGTTCGTTCTCGTAGGTATAATGGGCGTGGATGGGCTCGGCGAGTCCGGCAATAGTGGCTAAACTCGGACGGGTATCTTCGAGGCCTAGCGGGTTACTAGCAACAGAGGAACGAGTGTTAACGGTCAAAGATCTTCACAAACACTTCGGTGAGAAGCACGTTCTTCGGGGCGTGAGCTTTGCCCTAGCTCCGGCTTCGATCAATGGGCTGATCGGTCCAAGTGGGGGAGGTAAAAGTGTCCTGCTCAAGCTGATAGCGCACACATGCAAACAGGAGTCGGGCGAGATTCGATTCGACGTTGGGTGCTCTCACTTCGATGTTGGATTGATGTTTCAAGAGGGGGCGCTGTTCGATTCGATGTCGGTGTACGAGAATGTGGCATTCCCCCTTGTTAAAGGAAAGGTGCCGACCACATCGCTTTCTCAGGCGCAACGACGCGAGGTGCGGGATAAAGTCAGCGATATCCTCGCTCGGGTAGGGCTCACAAAAGCAGCTTTTAAGATGCCTGGGCAACTGAGCGGCGGTATGCGTCGACGCGTATCTTTGGCGCGAGCGCTGGTTGGGCGACCGCGCATCCTGCTTTTGGACGATCCGACCAGTGGCCTTGATCCGGTGGCGAGTAGCGTCATCATGGAGCTGATAGTCGAGTTACACAACGAATACAAGCCTACCACGGTCATGGTGAGTCACGACCTGAGGCGGCTTATCCCTGCGGTAACGCGAGTGCTGGCCCTTTTTGAGGGAGCAATCGCGTTCGATGGAACGGTAGATCAGTTGCTGCACGGCTCGCCAGCGTTTGTGCGTAGTTTCCTGGCGTGCCGGTACGAAATGAATCAGGATGTACCGGTTTCAAAAGATCCCCTATGAAGGTAAGACAGAGATGAAGAAATTCAACGCGATACACGAGTCGCGAGAGCGGTTCCTTTCGGGGCTCGGAGTACCGGAGAAGGGCGAGTTCGTTGCTGATGACTTCCAGCAAGAGGCGATCGCCAATCTCAAGGCGGGTATCGACACCTTGGTGGTTGCACCAACGGGGTCTGGTAAGACCTACATCGCGACACAAGCGATTAGAAACCTGCTCGAAACGGGACACCACTCTGTCTATACCACGCCGCTCAAGGCGCTTTCCAACACGAAGTATACTGAGTTTCAGCACACATTCGGACCGAAGCACTCAGTAGGGTTGCTTACCGGTGACCGAAAGATTGAGGGTGACTCCGATGTGGTTATTGCGACGACGGAGATATATCGCAACGAGCTCTATCGCGGCTCTGGGCGCTATTCGCTCGTGATCCTTGATGAGGTGCACTACATCGCCGACCCACAACGAGGAGCAGTGTGGGAGGAAAGCATCATCCTCACCCCGAGCTCTGCTACCTTGTTGATGCTGTCGGCTTCGATATCGAACGCAGAGGAGATAGCCGCGTGGATCGAGGAGGTTCGTAACAAGGAGTGCCGGGTGGTAATGAAGACTGAACGTCCAGTCGAGCTCAGGTTGGGCTTTATGCATCCACAGTACGGCGTCATCCCGCTGAGTGACAAAAAGGGGCATCTCTCCCCGGAGGTTGCTCACTATTACGGTAGTATGCCGCTCGACGATTCGAGTACGAGGGTCAAGCACTATCGCGCCGGCGGTGGCGAGAGGGGCGAGCGTCGAGGGCGCGGCGTGAGGTCCGGCAGTGGCCGCACATCGCGGCCTGGCGCAGGCCGGAGGAGGCGATAACATGCAGGTGGATTTTCCAGTTTCCGTGATTCTTCGAGAGCTCGAGCGAGATGCGCTTCTGCCGGCGATCCTGTTTCGAACTGCGCGCAAGCAGTGCGATGTCGATGTCGAGAGCGTAGCACGCAACAGAAATGCCGTGCTGCCTGCGGGGCAGCAGCGGCGTCTGGAGAGCGAGATTCAATCCATCATAGACAAGTACAAGTTCGATCCCGATTTCATCACCAGTTACCCCCAGTATCAGGCCCTGATAACTACCGGAGTCGGAGCGCACCACGCCGGACAGCTTCTGATCTGGAGGTTGTTGCTCGAAGAGCTGATGTCGCGCGGCATGCTACGCATGATGGTTGCGACAGGTACGGTCGCTGCAGGAGTCGATTTCCCCGCTCGTACGGTGGTCATTACTGCTCACAGTAAACGAGGGTCAGAGGGCTTTAGTGTTCTCTCTCCGGCAGAGTTTCAACAGATGGCAGGTCGAGCCGGACGACGCGGAAAAGACGCGGTTGGGGTGTGTGTAATCACACCGAGCAAGTTCTCGGATGCTCGTGTCCTGCTGGAGGTGTCGAAGCGACCACCGGATCCGCTTCGTTCGTCTTACTTTGCAGCGCCATCGACCGTGTTGAACCTGCTCAAGTATAGGAACGTCGACGATCTCGAATATACCGTGCAGCGCAGCTTGGCAGCTTTTCTCGATCGCAAGAATGCAAGTCTCATGCGTGAACAGGCGATCGATGAGCAGCAGCGCCTCGAGTCCGACAGATCTCTCAAAGGTGAGAAGCTAAAGAAGGCCGAAAAGAGGGTCAGGCGCACGCTCAAGGAAGCTGACGAACTCGATAAGAAGCAGGAAACCTCTTTGCACCTCTCGCTGGCCGGATTGAGAACGCTTGGCTACGTGGAAGGAGGTGGGCTGACGGAGAAGGGTAATTGGGCTGCCGAGTTGTGCACGAGTTTGGTGCTCGAACTTGGCGAGTGTATCGACGGAAAGCTCTTCGATGATTGTGCCTTGTTCGAGTTGGTTGGCCTGATTGCAAGTATCGCCGGCGATCCGCACCGACCCTACTTCAAGCTCAAGCAAAATCCGATTAAGCCGGCACTCTTCGATACCATGCGAGGAGTCGTGCAGCGTATCAAGGACTCCTACAACGGGCCGGGAAAGGCCGAGGTTGAGGTTCTTCCGGATGCGGCCCTTACCGTGATTACATGGATGGATTCTGAGACGTGGGCGGAGTTCTCAGGTCTGTTGAGGTTGTCGGGCGTTGCAGATGGGGACGTTGCACGACTGGTGAGCCAGACGGCAGACCATCTGAACCAACTGACCCGTTTGGAGAAGACTCATCCGCTCTTGGCTCAATCGGCAAAGGTAGGCAGGAGTCGGTTGCTTAGGCCGCCGTTCTCAGAGGCGTTGATTCCGATCGACTAAATTGCCCTGGCAGAGTCTCCATTCCTTGAGGTAAGATTTAGGGATGAAGATACTCGTACCAGTGAAGAAAGTTCCCGATTGGCAAATCAAACTAAAGCTACAACCTGACGGCGCAGGAATTCAAACCGAGGGTATAAAATGGATCCTCAACACCTTTGATGAAATCGCTGTTGAGGAAGCGATTCGCTTGAAGGAGAAAGGAGTCGCTTCAGAGGTCGTGTTACTCAGCATCGGTCCGGCAGATGTACGAGCCAGGCTGGAGTACGCTTTGGCGATGGGGGCTGATTCTGCAATTCTGGTCAAATACGACGGCCCCGTGGATTCCGACCTTGCATCACGCGTTATAGCAGAGGTGTTCAAGCGCGGTGAATATTCGATGGTTCTCATGGGCAAGCAGGCCATCGACTCGGATTCTAACCAGACTGCGCAGCTTTTAGCCGGGCGTCTCAACCTTCCGCAAGCATGCTTCGCCTCCAAGGTTGTTGTTGAGGGGGGAAGCGCCGTAGTCACGCGAGAGATAGATGGGGGGCTAGAGACACTCAAAGTGCCGATTCCGTGTGTTGTCTCAACCGATCTTCGCCTCAATGAACCGCGCTATGCCGCGTTACCGAACTTGATGAAGGCCAAGAAAAAGCCGTTTGAAGAGCTTGCGCTCGACTCGCTGGGAGTTGGGACAGAGGTAAAAGTTCGCGTTCGGGGGATGTCGCTACCTCTTGGTCGAAAAGCAGGTAAGAAAGTAGCAAATGTCTCTGAGCTAGTCGCGGCGTTGCAACAAGAAGCGAAGGTTCTGTAGGAGTTTCATCAGATGAGCAAGGTTCTCGTATTCGTTCAACATGAAGGCGGCAGAGTGTTAAAGGGCTCCCTGTGCGCATTGAGTGCCGCTAAGGAGCTTCGGCAGTCTTGGGGTAAAGGCGCAGTGTGTGCCGTCGTCTTGGGGCAGGGAGCTGCTGCGGCTGCTCAGGAAGTGTCTCAATACGGTGTGGAGAGTGTTCGCTACTCTGAATCGCCGCTCTTGGAGAGATTCCGCGCAGAGCCGTATGCCCGAGCAGTAGCCCTGGCAGCCAGGGAGCTTGCTTGTGACGTTGTGGTAGGTTTAGCCAGTAGCTCTGGTAAGGATATGTTGCCCCGCGTGGCGGTCCTACTCGATGCGGGTCAGGCATCCGACGTTATCGCCGTCAACGGGGACGGCTCTCTCAAGCGACCGATGTACGCGGGTAACATCATCGCCGATGTTGAAATCTTATCAACAGCTCGAGTTGTTTCTGTGCGGGGAACGGGGTTCTCGCCAGCTACCAAAGAGGGCTCTCCAGGGCAGGTATCCGAACAGGATCTCTCAGGAGATCCAGAGCTCAAAGAACAGTCCCGCTTCGGTGAAGTGCTTGGATACGAACAATCAAAAGCTGATCGACCTGAGCTTTCTGATGCTGAGATCGTAGTGAGCGGCGGTCGAGCGCTCGGCTCAGCGGAGAATTTCGAGAAGGTCGTTTTCCCGTTGGCGGATGCGCTCGGAGCAGCGGTCGGCGCTTCTCGAGCCGCTGTGGACTCAGGCTATGCACCAAATGACTGGCAGGTCGGTCAGACTGGAAAAGTTGTGGCTCCCAAGCTCTACATCGCCGTAGGTATCTCTGGAGCTATCCAGCACCTTGCTGGCATGAAGGATTCCAAAGTGATAGTCGCCATCAATAAGGATCCTGATGCTCCTATTTTCGAGGTTGCCGATTACGGACTGGTGGCAGATCTCTTTCAGGTCGTTCCTGAGCTGATCGATGCTTGCAAGAGTGCCAAGGCCGCCTCGTGATGACCGTATCCGTTGCGGTGCACATAACGCGGGGCGCACGGACTCTTCTAAGTCTCATACTGTTTCTTGTGTGCGTCCTCGGGGGGCTTTGTGGTTGTAAGGCTCCCCCACAAAATCCCACGGTGGAAATCGGGTTCTTCCCTCCTGCCGAGGCGAAGGGACCCTCGTTTCAGGTAGAAGTGGTTGCCTCGCCCTCCACTCGGGCGCACGGATTGATGTTTCGCCGTGAGCTAGCGGAACGCGAGGGGATGCTATTTGTCTTTCCTGACGAGAAAATACAGTCGTTTTGGATGAAGAACACCTTGATACCGCTCGACATGGTGTTCGTATCGAAAGAGATGAAGGTGGTAGGGATTCTGGAGAACGTCCCGCCGCTCACCGAAGACTCACGCTTTGTAGAGTCTCCAAGTATCTATGTACTCGAATTTGCGGGCGGGGCCATGAAAAAGTTCGGCGTGAAACCTGGTTTCAGCCTTGAGATTCGAGGACAGCTTCCCAAGGCTTTCTAGCATAAAGCCACGTGAAATCGCGCCCAATCCTTTAGATCTTAGGTGTGTGTAACTACCGCCTTTTAGCTCCCTATGATCCCGATCACCCGCCAAGATAAGGGGAGTGGCGATTTCACCTTTTCGACTGTCTTTGGGGTATATGCTGTCGTTCCGCTTAGCTATACTTTGCAAGTGAAGACTCTTGCTCTCCTCAAGCGGTGGAAGGAGAGATATCGTATCAGCCGATCCTCCTGATAGTTCAACCTATGATAGTACACGACCTCATCCCTGTATTCGATGCCGCAGTTCCAGTAGGCACATGCACTCTAGCTCATCCGACGCTCATGTGGGTATCGATAGTGGGAGATATTGTCACAACGGTTGGTTTTTATGCGATAGCGGCGGCTTTGGTCATCTTGGCGCGGCGACGAGCTGATCTTAGGAGCGATTGGCGTATTCCGATTGCAGGGCTCGTTCTTGCAGTTAGTGGTAGTACGCACCTGGTCGAGGTGTGGTCGATGTGGAACGACGCCTATTCTGAAGGCGGATTGTTGACCTTAATCACAGCTATAGCTTCGATCGCTACGGTTTATGTAGCGTGGCAACTCGTCGCCAAACTTGTCGAGTTGCCGTCAAAGCGTTCCCTCGATGAGGAGATAGAAAAGCGCAAGATCTCGGACGAAGCGATGAAAGTAACTCGAGTAATTTTCGAGGAGACGGTGACGCGGCATGCATCGGAGATCTCGGCGGCTATGCGCAAGCTGTCCCGTTTGGCGTCTATCGTGGACAACTCCCAGGACGCCATCATTGGAATCGAGTCGAATGGCGAGGTGTGGGAGTGGAACCCGTCCGCCGAGCGACTTTTCGGATTTAGAGAGGATGAGGTGCTCGGATGCTCTGTGTCCTCTTTGCTGAGCTCAAATGGCTGGGATATGTTGGGTTGGGCATCTCAAGCTCTTACCCTGCCGAGCGCCGCTACTCAAGTTGAGGTGCAGTGTCGCCGGAAGGACGGGAGCGAGCTGCCGGTATGGCTGTGCATTTCGCCAGTGCTCGATAGCGCAAACGGGGAGCCGGGCGTGTCGATCATTGCCCGTGACATGAGCGAAAAGAAGCTCGCTCAAGAGCGGCTCAGCCAGTCTCTGACTGACAAGGAGTTGTTGCTCAAAGAGGTTCACCATCGAGTGAAGAACAATCTGCAAATTATCTGTAGTCTACTGCGGCTTCAGTCGGGATACGTGCCCGAAGGTGCAGCGCGTGAGATGTTCAGAAATAGTGAAGAGCGCGTGAAATGCATGGCGCTGGTTCACGAAAAATTGTACCGCTCGGAGAGCCTCTCACGCGTCAGCTTCAACGCCTATATATCAGAGCTGACGAAGCAACTGGTCCGCTCCCATATCCCGGATCCCAACAAAGTCCATCTCGAATTGGATCTGGACTCAGTCGATCTCTCGATTGACAAGGCTGTTCCCAGCGGACTGATACTCAATGAATTGATAGGCAATGCCATCGAATATGGATGTGGTGGAGATGGTGTGCTGTCGCTTTCGGTGGTGTTGCGCAAGAAGGCACATATGGTTGAGTTGGTCGTTTCCGATCACGGAGTCGGCATGCCTAGTGAGGTCGATCTCGTCAACCCTACGAGCCTAGGACTACGGGTGGTGAACACGCTGTGCAAGCAGCTTAACGGCAAGCTGGCAGTAGGAAACGACGGGGGAGCTGTGGTCAGATTAGAATTCCCACTCGAGAAGCCGGAGGCAGCGCGAGAACATACTGTGGATTCCGCTGAAGCGATAGCATAACAAATGTTATGGAACCGTTGAAGATATTGGTGTGTGAGGACGAGAGACTCTTCGCTCTCGAACTCAAAGAGCGCTTGGAGCGCATGGGGCATTACGTTGTCGGAACTGCCGGCTCAAGTGGGGAAGCTGTTGCTATGGCGAAAAACCTTGAGCCCGATCTTGTGCTCATGGACGTACAGCTCTCTGGGGGAGTGCCGGGTACCCGCGTGGCCGATGTGTTACAGAAAAATTTTCACATACCGGCGATTTTTCTCACCGCTTTTTCCGATGCGGAGACAATAAGCCAGGCCCGCCGCTCTCATCCGCTCGCGTACTTGGTCAAACCGATCGATGATCAGGAGCTGGAGTTGGCTATTGAGTTCGGTATGGCACAGCATCAAGTCGAAGAAGACCTCCGCGAGGAGCTGGATGCATACTCTTCAATGCTGACTCGATTGGGCGTAGGAGGTGAGACTGAGCAACACCCCGCCGGAGGTGAGGAGATGCAAGTTGCTCGAGCCGGGATGGAAGAACTCAGCGGCGTAATTGGTAATATAGCGCACCACATCAATAACTCGCTCGCTGGAGTTATGGGGTATCTCGATTGGTTAGTAAATTGCGGAACCCTTCAGGCTCATGAATATCGCTACGCCAAACTCGCGCTGGAAGGATGTTATGACCAGAGGCTTTTTGTACAAAAGCTCCTGTGGGCGTCACAGCAGGGCCCTCGTGAATTAGTTGTAGAGCGTATCTCCGATGTAGTTGCTCGTGTAATGGATGCACTCTCTAAGCTCAAGAAGCCTGGGGTTTCTTATGACGTCCACTCGATACGGCAGGATATGGCCGTATTTGTAGATGAGGAGGCTCTACGTAATGCTCTGGTGGGGGTCCTCCTCTATGCGCAGCGGCTCATTGATGGCCAAGGAACGATTACAGTTGATGGAGAGAGTGAATATATCAATGCATCTAACCTCTGTAATCCTCGAGCTGTGCCCGATTCGTTCGTAGTGATTGATATTCACAGTAGTGGCCGTGAGATGACCGCAGAGGAGATTCGTCATGCGCATCGACCGGCGGATTTAACCGATGGAGATACGCATGCCCTGAGTCTAGCGCTCGCTGTAGCTCACGGCGTCACCCAAGCCCACGGTGGTTGGCTGGACATTGAATCCAAAGCGGGGGCGGGGACCTCGTTCAAGTTATTCTTGCCCAAGGTTCATACGCAGTAGTGTGGCCGACGGTGTGTGGTGTCAGGATGTTTTGTAGGCAAGAGGAACAGCTATAAGATCGAAGCAATAAACGCGAAGACTGAACCCACAGAAAAAAGGGCGACAGAGACGGTGAAAAGGGCGCCGGAGGTTCGTCGAGCCCTGGTACACTGAGCGGCTAAGCGTGGATCTGTCGGGCACTCACGTGGTACCGAGCGTCGAAGCACAAAATTAGTGGCGGACTTTTCAGCTCTAATCGTGGAGCGATTCGAGCAGGGGTTGATAAAATTGCCGAAAGGGCACTAAATACCATCCATGAATTCGGCGCACAGAGGATGGAAAAAGGGAGAGCTGGGGGTTTTGGCTAAGCTACGAAGCCCGGCCGCTGTTCAGGATTATCTGGACAGGCTTCCGTATCGTTGTGAAGACGGACATCTCTCTGCACGAGCGGCCCTCAGGGATGGGAGAGCGCACTGTTTTGATGGTTCCTTGCTCGCGGCCGCGGCCCTCCGGCGTATCGGATTTACGCCGTTTCTGGTGGACCTCTGTGCGGTTCGAGACGATGACCACATGATCTGCGCTTACCAACACCGGGGACGCTGGGGTTCTGTTGCAAAGTCCAACTTTCCGGGTTTGAGGCTCCGTGAGCCGATATTTCGGAATGTGAGGGAGCTCGTGCTGTCCTACTTCGAGTTCTATTTCAATATGGAGGGTGAGAAGTCTTTGCGCAGCTTTTCACGCCCCCTCCGTTTGCCCGATCCGCAGAGGTTGGATTGGGAGTGCGACGATTCGGTCGGTGATATCTTAGTCGACCGTTTGAGCGCGATTCAACACCACGAGATAGTCGAGCAGGGTCGGGAGCGTATGCTGCGAAGGGTAGATCGCCGTTTGTTCGAGTCGCAGATGGTTGGCGTAAACCTCAAAGGGGTGCGTCGGTAGCGCTACGGCAGGATGAGGTGATATGCCGCGAGACAAGGATTCGGAATTTCGATTGGTGTACTCGACCGAGCAGGGCGAGATCTGTCCCGAGTGTAAGAAGCCGCGTAGTCGTTGTTCGTGCGCTGAAGACCAGCTGCGCGTGGTCAAGGGTGACGGTAACGTCAAGGTACGTCGTGAGACTAAGGGTCGTGGTGGTAAGACCGTAACGAGCGTTTCAGGATTGGCTTTGGCGAGAACTGATCTCGCGGCGTTGTTGAAGGATTTAAAGCGCATCTGTGGTACCGGCGGGACGGAGAAGGATGGCTTGCTGGAGATCCAGGGTGACCACTGTGACACGGTCATACAGGAGCTCTCAAAGCGCGGTATTCGTAGCAAGCGGGCTGGCGGATAATAATCGCAATCACCGCATTCGTTTAGGAGGTGTCCACGGGTACCTTCTGTCGCTCTCCGCTCTCTTGGAGG
>JBILFA010000056.1:0-22058 GCA_044351795.1 Bdellovibrionota bacterium
CGTGATTGGACTGATAGGGCAAAAATCTCCGTTTTCTGAGAGTTTTTGGATTGCCCGCTCATTCCGTGGATGAAGATCCGACATCGTTTCCATGCAAAAAGGTGAATGTTGTCTTCGGTTTCTGTCCTGGCGGACAGAAACTATATAAACGCATCCAGGGTAAATTTCTACTACTAACCCACCTCAGCTCGGGTCAAACCGGAAGTTGAGAGGAAAGCTCCATCCATCACGACGGCAAAGGAGGACCTGATACAGCTCTACTGTCGAATCAATAAAGCACGCTTCGCAGATCTGAAGATAGTATACCCACAAACGCCGGAAGCGCTCGTCGAATCGACTGTCAAGGTCGCATATTCTAGTCCAATTCTCCGCGAAGTTACGCCTCCAGTGCCTGAGGGTCAGTGCATAGTGCGGACGGAGATTCTCTACGTGGCCTACGGCGAGATCAGAGAGACGAGCTTCATGGACGAGTTCCTCCAAACGTGGGAGCCTACTTCCCGGAAAAATGTAGGTATCGATCCACGGATCCTGAGTCCTCCATAAAGGCTCCTCCATTCCTATGGTGTGCAACAATGAGACTCCATGAACATCGAGCAGCCGGTGCGTCTTACGAAAAAACGCGCCGTAAGAGCTGCGTCCTACATGTTCGAACATGCCCATACTGACAACAAAATCATATCTCCCTGCAAGATCTCGGTAGTCACACATCGCTACCTGCATCCGGTTTGTGCTACCCATCCGCCGCAAGCGTTCGCGAGCAAACTTGAACTGCTCTTCACTCAACGTGACCCCCATCCCTTCCACGTTGGGATAGTGCTCGGCTACATACGCCAGAAACCCACCCCATCCACACCCGATGTCGAGGAGTGAACCCCCGCGCTCCAGTCCAAGCTTGCGACAGATTCGGGCGTACTTCTGTTGCTGCATACTCGCCAGCGAGTCATCGGCAGCATGAGCATAGCCACACGAATACGCCATAGAGGGATCGAGCATCAGGGAGAAAAACTCGTTGCCGAGGTCGTAGTGGCGGCGCACATCGAGCAGCGCCTTACGAGCGGTGGTCGGCGCTTGAGAGAGCGTCCGAACGAGATTCGTCAATCTGTTCGAGAAAGAGCCCTGTATGCGTTGATCGAGCTTATTTGCGAAGAGGATTCTGAAGAACGTGACAAGGTCGTCCCCTTTGACGTCCCAGTGCCCGTCCACATAACCTTCTCCCAAGGCGACCGAGCCTCCCGTGGCTACACGCGCCGGGAGCTGCGGATCCCGCAGAACCACGGTTGCATGAAGCTGTGCATCAGGATCGCCAACGTCGACGGTGCCGTCCCCCGGGGTCACCAAGGTCAAACGCCCCCGCGAAACATATCGTTCCAGCACACGACGCAACGCCGTGGCGCTCCCCCGGTGGTGTGGCTGACGCGTGTCTGCTTCGGAAGGAAGCGTTTCTTGCGATGCGCGCAAAATTCCCATAACGATCGTGCGAGGTCTGCCGAGCACTGCGAGCGCTACGAAGCTCTCTGCTCGACCATCCGCCCTTCTCCTCAGTAGCCCGTGCGACCAGTCTTTGCTGACTGGCAAACCATTCCGTAGAGCCGTAATGGTCCATTTCTACGGATACACACCGGATGTCGCAAGGAGCACGATCATACTGATGGCTGGTCCAAGGAGTAGGCCGGTACGGCACACAAATCTGTTCAGCGAGAAAATTTTCAGGTTCCTGCACTACTGCGCTGATGAGCGGACTCGCTGCGAAGCGGTGTTACCCTCGAGACCTTTGAGGTACATATTAAATACCCGTGCTGGAGGGATGACGGCCTCTCCTTGATAGGCTATGCGCCATACGGAGTAACTCGTCATCACCCCACCCTCGCCTAGTCTCGTTACGCGCTCCGTACGATCCGGAAAGCGCAACGTTTCCTTAATTTCACTCCACCAGGTAGCATCTGGGGTCACGAGGTCGGCGTCCGCTAAGTAAGCTCGATCATCATCTACCCCTTCGGCGATCGAAGGTATCCCGTCCTGTATGACAAACCAGTCGCTCGGCGAGCGATTCGTCCACCATCCGTTTTCCTGCGCTCGTTTCACTTCGAGCTTACTTACGACAACATCCCCAACGGAGAGCGTTGCTTCCGGTGAAAGAGTCTCTGCTCCACCAGGCACGAGCTTCAAGAGCGTTCGAGTGATCGACACCCCATGAGCGTTTTGTGAGACCTCTTTGAAAGGCGTCGCAACTGTCAGGTCAGCAACGAGAGTCAGATCCTGTGCCGGGGCCGCTATCTTGATTTCGGAAAGATCCTTACCCACCAGGTCGGAAGCTGTGAAGGTACCCGCATAACCGGCAGCAATCGGTTGTACCATACCCAACACGTTACCCTTTGCATCTAAAACCTCGGCCGGGCTTGCACTCGACTCACTGCCTGCTCGCAGATCCTCGAGAAGGGCAGGCTTTAAAGCATTGATAACGAGTGCAGCATCAAGCGGAGACCACAAACGCCCCTCTGCAAGGTCATCGAGTAACCGTCTCTCTACCTTCTTGATGAGCGCAGCGGGAGGATCTTTCATCTGCCGTAAAACGAGGAGTGTATCCCCGAGCAGAACTGATCGAGAGGGAAGGAAGCCAAGCGCTTCGCTCGAGAACTCCTCCGGCTGAAATAAAACTTGGTCGAGGGCGAGTTTACCGAGTAGTGCCGTAAGCTTCTTCTGTATGTGCGCCTCTACCCCAGATGCGTTGGGAATTTTTTTGAAAAACCCGTGCCATGGCATCTCTTTATGATGTTGCAACAAGGCCAGCCCGTACACCAGATCAGACAACGTTGGGCTCTCCTTCTTCCCGACCGATACAACAAAGGAGGCTTGTGCACTCGTCACGTCGGTGTGAGAGATGTACTTCGCGAGCTTGGCTAATTGCCATGGCGCCCAGCGTACACGTCCGGCGTGAGTGTCGAACCAGCCACTCGATCTCATGAGTGGTGCGCTCGCTTGATGGATTTGCAGGTCCGCTGCCTGCGACAGAACCTCGTGAGCCATCAATGTTACGCTCGGCGACGTAAGAGCATCAGTGGGCCAGAGAGAAAAACCGCCATCGGATTTCTGGTAGGCGAGCAGCTTTTGTATGCCTGAACCGACGTTCTCCCGCGCACGTCGCAGGAGTCTTGAGAGATCCGCCATGCGCAACTCGAGATCCGGAACTGCCTGAGACATCTCCATGAGCACAAGGTTGGGATAGGTCGAATGGGCAAGCTGTTCAGCACATCCGTACGGATAGGTGAGCAGATCCCGTGCACGCGAAAGCACCACGCCGAGAGCGCCACGCGTCGCAATTACGGAGAGCGTAGCTCCGCTAGATCCTTGCCCAACGGACAACCCGACAGAAGCAGTATCACGCGATGCCCCGGTTATGACTGATTGCATTTCGGCATCTCGCACAGGCACCTCGAATTCAGAAGGTCCTCCTGCTCTTATCCCTTCGGGTGCGGTGGACACAAAGCTCATCAAAAGGGAGTCTGAAACGCCCTCGCTTGAAAGCTGCACAGATCGCGACTGACTATCGTGTGCGGGAACCGAGACTCCTTTCTCCACTAGAATGCTCTCTGTCACACCCTGCCGTTCAATCGTGCCATCGACATCGAGCTTAACCTCTCGACTCGTTTGATTACGTATGCCAACGGGTATGACGACCTCGTCTCCACGCCGTATAAATTGCGGCGCACGCGGCTCAACCTCCACATCCACCGCTGTACGAAAACGTCCTTGCCCCTCGCCACACTCACCATGTGCTCCGACAGCGACGGCTGTAACGACCCATTCCGTAAGATTGGAGGGCATCTCCACAGTAGCAGACACATCGCCGTTATCATCCGTGATGAGGTGGGGGAACCATCCTGCCGTGTCACGCACAGACCGCTTGGACAACTTGGTCTGTGATTTAATAGCACTCAGCGAGAAGTTCGGCTTTCGAATCGTGTCAGCATACCCGTATCCTTGCAGGTCATCGGAGTAAAAGGTCATGAGGTTCAGCCGCGGCAGCGGAAAGAAGAAGTCGAAGATGCCCGGTCGAAATTCCGGCTGAACGGCGTACACGGCTCTATCGACTACACCGAGAGAGACCTCCACCCCACGTGCTGGCCGTCCATCGAACATCTTTACTGCAGCCCGAACGTGGAAAGGCTTCATCGGCTCTCCAACGTCTCGTTCCGGGGTGACCTGTATCGAAAGCCTTTTCCGCTCGGGAACGATGCGAAACGCGAGCGTTGAGTCCTTGAATTTTCCGTCGGGCATCGGCACCGAGATCGATTCGAAGTACCCCGTGCCGAACTGCTCCTTGGCCTCGGTCTCGAATACGAGCGAGCGCCCCTCGGCGACAACGGAGGAGCTTCCAAAGACGGATTCGCCCGCCGTGGTACGCCACGCCGTGCCCGTGTTACGGTCACCCCATGCATCTGGAAGGATCGCGTAGACCTTTGCCTTCTCTCCGGGATTCAGGAGGGTTGATTGAGTATAGAGCAGGACATCCTTACTGGAGCGAACCGACTCTCCTTGACCCGCAATCACCAGCAATTCCTGACGTTCCGCTCGAGACTCCTGGGACCAGCGTACTCCGCCACGTCCCCGTGCAACCGCGATTGCGTCTATCACCCCGATATTGCTGTAAGGGCTTACAGGGAGAACCGCATACCCCGCAGCATTGGTTGTGAACGGAACAACCTCACTAGAGAACTGACCACTGAATGTCGACAGGGTAAACTTCACCTCACCTTCGACGTTAGCTAGCGCATCGCCGTCTGCTGTCGTGGCTCTAACCGTGAAGGTCGTTCCCTTCTCACTCGGGGCGGCGACACTCGTCGAGAATCGAGCGCTCAGAACCCCTTCCGCAACCGTTTGATGAAAGTTGTCAGAGAGGACACTCTGCGCTCCATCTCTGTCTATCGCTCTGAAGAGAACGGTATACGTCCATTCGCCCTCTCCGTCGGAACCAGCCGGAACCGGCGGCAAGGAGATCTCGCCCGAGGCTTCACCTTTGGCATCAAATTGCGGCGCGGAACTCCACGTCGCAAGTTCTCCCGTACCGATAGATGACGTGCGAGCCTCGATCGAGCTGTACACGCGCTGAGGCTGCGTCAACGCCGAGGCTGATTGAGCAGATCCGAAGTAATCGTTCCCTGTCGAGAGCGCCCCACCGGCCTCCTCGACAAATGTGGGGACCTCGTACTTCTTTCGGTATACGAACGCTTCGTACCTCGCGCCCGCAGGAACTCCCCCTGCGTACCGTCGGGCTCTCAGTTTGTAGCTGAAGGTATGGCCGGGCCTGAGTAAACCCGAACGCTCGACCATCTCGAGGTAAAAAGTCGGCTTGATGTAATCCCTGACTCGAAGTTCACCCGCATAGGGCTCGTTATCCACCTCTGCAACGAGCGAATACAACCCAGGTTCATCTAACTCTCCCGTTTCAACCACCCCGGAGATGGTTCCCAAGGAGGTGTACCTAACATTCTTGGCCGCTAGTCGCGCAGCACTACCAGGCTTGACCATGGAGGCACGCACCGAAGCTTCCGGTACAATCGGCGCTGAAATGGAGTCGGTCTGGTCCGGGCTTTTCTTTCGTAGAACACCTTTGAAGGATACCGAATCCCCTGGTCTGAAGATCGGGCGATCGGTCATCACGAACATCGATTGTGACGACGCCTTGGTCGGTAAGAAATCGGTATCGGCGAATGCCGTATTGCCCTCACGATCTCGAACTTTGATGATTAATTTACCCGGCAGCTCACCTGCCATCCGGTAAAGAAGAGACCCGTCGGCACCTGTAACGTCGGGTAATGTATTCCAGACTCCGCTCGCATCTCGGTATTCGACGCTCGCACCGCTCACCGCTTTTGCGTCGCGATCAATAGCTCGCACGAGCAGCTCATTCGAGGATTGTTTCACTTGAACCGACAACTCCGACACTTGGAGGAGAGCCTGCGCCTCGTTGTCGCCTTGAATGACCTGTACCAGATAGAGCCCTGAAGGCACTTGACCGAGATCGACTGTTCTGACCGAAAAGCCTCCGCCATCACCTACCTCGTCAAAGAACCACCACCATTGATCACCTGCCGTGCTTCCTCCACGACGCAGATCCAATCCAAAATCCTTCACGACTTCAAAACCAGACGGAGACTCATGAATTACCTTCCGAGCCTGGCCTACCACGGACTTGATGGTCGGTTTTCGTAACGAAGGCGAGAGGCTCTCGCCGAAGGAGTTTCGGAATTCCGGACTGAGTAACTTTTGAAATGCACGTACGGGGGACTCGAGCGAATTGACACCCTTCGTGACGAAGAAAGCCGGGTTGAGAGCCGCTCGCGGCTCCTCATAACTGCGGCTGATGGCGAACTGACCCTCGAGAAACCGCTCCACATTCGTAGGACGAAGGATTCGTACCTGAAAGGGGTTAGAACGGTCTGCGTAATCGAGGCGCAGATGCACGTTCTCACGCGAAGAGAAGCTACGCTCGAAAGTGAGGTAAAACGAGCTCTGCGCCCACACGGACGAGGAGACGAGAGCTGCAGCAACGAACAGCACAAATTGGACGATAAACCGGATGTTCGTCAACACTACACACCCCCATGAGTCGACATGAAACCCTTCAGACGGAGATCCGAATGCGGATCATTCAACCTCCCCATGAGCCCAAGGACAGGCAAGGAGGGAACGACCTCAGCAATCATCTTTGCTATCCTCTCTCGCGCATCTTTCTCCGGATCCTCCGGAGCCTCGCCTTCCGTAGTGGAAGCTCCATCAGAAACGGCCTCCGATGTATCCCCGCCGCCGAGCACGAACAGCTCGTGCAGCATCACTCCGGTATTGAACACGAGAGAGACCTGTTGAGCTTCGAGATCTCCCGCCTTCAAACCACTCAGATCACGGATTGAGAGCGACTGCCTCTCGCACGATTCTCGCATCCTTACCAACAAGGGATCCGAGGACGCCGCAAGCCACACCGCGCCGCCGGCACAGGTCGTTACGACCCCCCTACTCGACACGAAGTCCTGCGGCCGAACCTGCACGTTCGCCCCGGCCGGGGCAGCTACCGCAAGACCGACATCAAAGCGCTTATCCTTACCGGACACATCCCACACCAGTCCCAAACCGGCTGTTCCGCCGGTAGTGGGCGCAGAGATGCTCCATTCACTGACCGGCTGCTCGAGGGGCACATGTGCACTGAGCGCCACGGCTGCTAGCGCGTCGTGCGGGAGAGAGGCCAGCACTCCGCCGTCGGTGGAGGACGCCAAGCTCTGAAAGGCGCGAGCGCGAGGCACCCTTGCACCGTCGAGCGTACTCACCGTTCGCGAGAGCTCGAAGGCTATCGAGATCGGCCACTGAGAGACGCCGACTGTCGAGACGAGCAGCTTATCCATGAAGCTTTCCGGGCGAACCACTGCTACCAGGCTTCCCTGCTCCCCCTGAGGCAGAGCAAACGGACTCTGGTCCTGGATGTTGAGTAGTCCCTCCAGGCTCGAACTTACCGACACCCGATCTCCGACCTGTGTCAGATAAAATGTACGCCCGTAGAAGCGTATCTCCACGAGAGGCTGCTCGTATCCTTTGGCTTCGTATGCATTGGTGGCTAAACCGCGGACCACGATCGGCAAGGCCTTGTCGACCAGTGGCGCTCTAGAGCGATCAAAGGCGAAGAGGAACCCGCCCGAGCCGTGAATGAGGTCGTAATGAAGGGAGGCATTAGCAGCGAGAGCATCGCGTACCAGGGGCCCTAAGAACTCACCCTTCCAATCCTCGAGCTGCAACTCTTCCGCACGAATCTTCAAGGTCTCGGCCAACTGTCGCACAAGCCCCTTCCACAGATCCGATTCACGAAATGAAGTTACCTTGGGATTGGCTTCGTACCAGTCGATCACGTCGATGCCCCGGACAAAGAAGAGCGATGCAACAACGGGATTCCGATACACCCGCCAGGTCGCTTTGAGCGGACAAGGTAGCGGAGTCGGCTCAAAAAACGAGCGCCGTCGTTTAGGCTCACTCCTTCCCAGGTCTCCACCTACCACCTCTGGACACACATCCGTGGAGGGAGTGGTAACACTCGCACGGGCGTCGCCCTCTGATGCACTTTTCTCTTTGGCTTCTCCGGCAGGAGCCTCGGCTTTATCCGAACCAGTCGCTTTGGCCAAGGTATCAACGAAAGCGACGTGCAGCTCTAGAACCGGAACGTCGGGGGAGAGGGCATCGCGCAGGGAATAGCCCTTTAGCATGCGGCCGGCGGCGATTAGCGCACAGGTGGCGAGAAATGCTATCAGGGCCAGTACGACTACGAGACGAACGGCGCGCGGCTTGTTACCTTCGGCCTGAATCTTTTCCACTCGAAAACTCCTAGAAAATGCGCATTACTCGCGACCGGCATCCACATCGGATCGGGCGCCCTCATTAATTCTGAAACACGGACCACCCGGACTGCCAGCGGTGCAGCTTTCGGCTCGAATCCCACCCTCCTTGGTAACGCCTCCGGTTCGCTACCGGTGTGATACACAACCACACCTCGCCTCGAGTCGGGACCACCGAAGATCATCAGATGGTAGGGACTCTCTCCACCCACATCCTTTCGGAAGGCGAGGATGTCACCTCTATCCGCCTCGGATATGTCTCTTCCTTTGAGCCGAAAGTTGTATCCGATCAAGGTCTCGGCATCCGCGAAAAAGTCGAACCTCGGAGACCCCTCGCTCGAAAAACCGGTGTGCCACAGACTCGGATACATCGGAAGCAGGAGCTTGGTGGGATAGCGCAAGGCCGGCAGGGGAACCGCCTGAGAGAAGATCTCCTTCACCTGCTCCTCAGTGCGCGGGCTCACCGCCTCTTTGTACGAGAAACGAACGAGACCGGCACAATCCCGCTGCTCCCTCTGCCAACGCACACTTGCACGTCGCGCCTGAGCCAGTGCCACCAGCGCCACGTTGTCACGCACGGTGCTCTCCTCATCACGGGGCAGAAACGCGACCAGACCATCACTCGACTCCCCCTTCAAACGAGGCTCGACCTCACGCTGATACTTGGTCACCTCTTCAGGGATGTCTTTGGGGTCGTCTTGCCCCGGAACGTACACCTTGACCGGCAATCCGTTAGGCTGCACGACGATGTAGGCTAAGGTCTGAGTCTCTCCCGGTCGGGCGAGCGGCTTGCGCACACGCGTACGAGACTCCGACGGCAGTCCTTCGTTAGTCACGATATCGAGGTTGGCTAGCGTATGCTGCACCGCACCACCCGGCCAATAATTCGTATCGATGCGGTACACTCCTATCCGGGGTGCCGGATGGACATAGAGGTATGGCCCATACCCAGGTTGATCGAAGGACTCCCCCTGCTGATTGAGAAAGAACATCCCACCCGAAGGCGAATTCGTATGTGCCCAGTAGACATGGCTACCATCGGGTTCATACAGATGAAGATCGGTGTACACGCCATCGGTATCGCTCGTGAGCACCATTTTGAGAGGAATCGGAGGCATGACGCCGGTGATCGTTCGCGATACCTTGGCAACTCCACCTTTATTCGAACACTCTACGGTGACGTTGTTTTCTCCCCGCGCTGCTGGAAATTTGCGAGAAAACGCTCCTTCGCTCGGGCGCAGATAGTACCGAACTCCATTAATCGCTACGAGCAGCGGATCCGCCGTCGGATCAGAACACTGTCCTTTTACCTCGAGCATGTAACTAGAGGTCCACCCTCCGGTCGGTTGCTCAAGGGTGAGCGTGGGAACCGTAGTACCCGTACCGCCCATAACCTTTCCTCGTCGGGCCAAGACTTCAGGGATGCTAGATGGGGTGGCAACCGCACACCGGACACATAAAAGCAGAGCCGTTACAAGTATCACCGCACCGCGAACACACACACTCTGAAACATAACGGGGAGGTACTCTACTGAAGATAGCCTACGATTTTGCAAGGCTGTGCCTCTTCACTCGAATGAGACACCCTACTCGATCTACCCTCGATTCTCGATCTCGTAGACATGAGCTTACCACTTTTTCGCACTATTTCAGCTTTCTTGGTATGGGAATTATGCACCTTTGCCGACACAGCGCGCGAGTCTGTTCTTTGTCGATTGTGGATACCAGTGGCAGCAAGGATGACCCCTCGACTTTAACAATAGAAAAGTTATCAACACACCCAAAATCGGCTTTAGAGGGTCGCAATTCGGCGATCAAATAGGCTATCTCAGCGACATTGACCGATGCGTCGGTTATTCCATGGCAAGGGATGGATCAACGGCAAGCTGAATGCCTCCACCTGGCGCTCGGTACGCGATGGCTGACGAGCTAAATCTTAATTGCATGCCCTGCCCAAGGATCCCGATAAGTGGGGCAATGATCTTCGAGTCAGTGGTCGGGGCGAGATGGAATCGAAGTTTGACGGCCTCCAAAGCACCCTGCGGATCTAGGACCGCACTTTTGACAGCACCTGGAGCTGCAGGAGTGAAAACCCATTTGCCGCTCTCTTGACTAAAACCATAGCTCCCCATGACAACATCAGCATGGGCTTCCTGCACTACTTTATAATCGGGCCAACAAAAATCATCTGAGCTTGTAGCACCACTGGGTCCTGTAGGACCACTGGGCCCGTCTCCCCCAATATCATGTTCTGTCTCTTGACAAGCCGAGAGCCCCCCCCCGTTACTAGAACAGCAAGACTCACCAGCACCACGGCTTTGGACTCGCAAAATTCCGGCGGGCAGATGATAACTCCCTGTGGAGCTCCCCACTGCAACTCTGCCGGCCACTTCAGCCCGCGCGAAGATACAGTTCAACAACGCAAGCTCGCTCTCCTTACACTCTGGACTGAAGTCAACGGCCGGATCGTTGGCTATCTTCACAACCGCCATGGCCACATACTCAACAGTATTGCGCTGTTGGAGGATGGAGTTACCGATCAGGAAAACGTTTACTGCCAGGGCAATGAGCGCCATAAAGACGAAGGTGTACAGTGCGAACATAACGACCACTGCCCCTTCTTGTAACCTTGTGGCTCGCTTCGACATCTTTCAACTCCTATGCTTGCGGCGACTTGCAGGTGCCGCCATTCCACGGCACCGGGTTGCTGACATACGGCACATGCGCCTCGACTCGCACGTCCCCCCCCCCCACCATCGCCCATGCTCGATGCGCTGCGCTGCTTGTGACATCGATGAAGCACAGCCCGGAAGAAGTATCCAACGGACGGGCGCTGTAATCGACTTTCACGTAGATGAAATTCTCCCCCTCCTTGAGCAAAATCAGTTTGAGACGCATGAACTCCGTTGCATACCAACGAGCTATCTTGAGAGCACACGAACAATCACCACCCGCAGTGTTCTTGCATCCCGTGTACTGAGGATCGGAGACGGTTTGGATACACACCTCAGCCTCAGTCCTGGTAGAAGCTGGAACAACCTTGTTCGGCTCTATCTTCAAGGTTCGGCTGGCTTCATCGCTATACTGCAATTCATACATGAAGGGCATCTTGCTCAATATCAGCCCCAGTTCGCGCGAGCTCTGGCTGAGATACATGTAGTCTGATATCCGGGTTCCCATCATGAACATCCCACCGATCATGGTGAGTAAGAGTGGTAGTAGGATCACCACATCGGTAATGACCGTGGCTCTTTCGGAGTAGTGACGCAGTCTCGGGCCGAAGATCTCCCTTTGGGCGCAAGGAGTTGACCGAAACCGCCCCCGTAAGGGGGCAGATTCCAGATCGCTTACTGGTGCTGGCCAAACGATGCGTCTTGTACTTGATCCCATCGCCACACTCGCCCCTCTATTACCGACCACTCTTCGATCGAGCCGTCTGAACGCCGCGCCTTCGCCATTCCTTCGACTCGTTCGCTTTGTTGTTCCGGATTCGAAATACCTTCTGTCAAACGCTTGGTGGTGAACGGCGCACCGCCTGAGATGTCTTGAGGTCCATCGTAGTCGCCGTGGAGCATCAGGCTCAACTCCCCACTGCGGGACGCGAGGAATATTTTTTGACCATCCTCCGGCGTCACGAGTAGGGTAACTGTAAAAACACTCTCCTGATTAGGCGACGTCGCTCCAAGTGCCGGAAGGGACGGAGGTCCGCGGCTCGCGAGCAGCGCAGGAGCTACCTGATTTGCATTCTGTATCTCAGTTTTTCCTGCAACCGAGAGGATCTGGGCGCCTTTTACTATCGTGGTAACGAATTGCTCCTTGGCTTCGGCAGACGAAACCCATATGACGTCTACCCGTGTACCCGGCACACCCCACCCTTCAAGACCTGAAACACGTGTGAGCTCGATCGTCACCGCACGATAACCAGGCCTAATCTTGCGGGTGATCAAACTCTCGGGCGTATCCATCAGTTGCTCCACCATCACCGGCCGCCCCGGAATGATGAAAACACGAGCGTAACGCCCTGCCAACTCCATCTCGCTGCGTACGGGCCTTCCTCCGAGCGCCGAGAGGGACGCCTCGGTGAGTCTTTCCTTTTTGAACATGAGTGGTGTAAGAAGCGTTCCCGCACTAATGCGCTGATTCGGCATCCACACGTCCACGAACGGGACGGGAGTAGGCGCTACGGGCTCCGGCACGATTGTAGCGGGTTTCGACATAAGAGGAACTCCAACGGCCAATGCGGACATACAACAGAAGACGATGACTACCACGATGCGCACTGCACGCTGGTGCTGCATTCGTGTGAAGCCTGCTCCTCCGAAGCCGTAACCTTGACCCATAATCCCCTTTGAGGCCTCCTAAGAGACCCGACCCCACGCTCAAGTTCGGTAAACCCAATCCCTACCCTCGTTATCGACCGCTAGCTCACCGAGCTTGAGCACAAACAGTGTCTACGATAGGCTTTTTTGATCGGTAACTATCTGAAATGCTTCAAGCTACCAAGGCTAGGGGAGCAAGGCGAAATGAATATCGCCCCGAAAATGAGCGAAAGCGCCGTTAACCTAAGCTTAGAGGCAGTTGGAGCGCTATGCGGAGAACTTCAGGCGGGGCAGGTTCAAGATACGCTCCGCTATAATACCACGCTGAATCTCTGAAGTCCCGGCCGCTATCGTCCGCCCACGTGAGTAGAGGTAACGATGGAGAGCCGTACCTCCGTCTACAGCATCCTCCCCCAAGGCTATCTGATCTCCGAGCATCACACAGGCAACTTTGCACAAGCGTTGAAACGATTCACTCCACAAGAGTTTATCGAGTGAACCCTCAGGGCCGGGCGACACACCGTCCGCGTACCGCATCAGATGCGAATACGCCAAGGCGCGTGTAGCGCACGCGTCTACTACGCACTGAGCGATCTCCTTGCGCACGCTAGAGGGTGTTGCACTCCCGCACTCTGTTAGAAGATCTCGCAGAGCCACCTCCGATTGAAGTTGCCGTGCAAACGTGAGCACGACACGCTCGAACATGAGAGTCGAAATCGCGATCTTCCAACCGGCACCCTCGCCACCGACCAAATTTTCCGAGGGCACGAACACCGAGTCAAAGAAGACCTCGTTGAACTCCTTGTCACCACTAATCTGCTGTAAAGGGCGGATTGTGATTCCAGGCTGCTTCATATCGACGAGAAGATACGAGAGCCCCTCGTGCTTTTTTGGGGAATCACTCGTCCGACACAGCACGAAGCACCAATTCGCGATGTGCGCAAAACTGGTCCATATCTTCTGGCCCGAGAGGTGAAAACCTCCCTCCGCTGGTACTGCACGAGTGCGTACGGCGGCGAGATCGCTTCCTGCTCCCGGCTCCGAAAACCCCTGGCACCAGATCTCTTCCCCCGAGAGGATTTTACTCAAGAAACGTGATTTTTGTGCCTCAGACCCATGAGATATCAGCACCGGGCCAACCATCGTAACACCAAAAAGGCCGAGGATCTGCGGCGCGGCGACGCGGACCAACTCCTCCTGTACGATCGCCTCCTCCACTAAGGTAAGACCGCGACCACCGAATTCAAAGGGCCAATGGGTACCGATCCATTTTCCTGACGAAAGCAGAGCTTGCCATTCTCGACCGACCTTCTCGAACTCCTCCAGTGAGGTGTCACTTGAAGCCCTTGGCGGCGGATTTAAAGCCAGCCATGCACGAAACGATGTACGAAACGCTTCGCTGCTCTCTGATAGAGATAATTTCAGCATCTCTGCACACGCGTTACAGACTGCGCCATTTATGTCCCTGCGCCGCCACGAGAGCATCGGCTTCCAACGGCCCCCAACTACCAGCCGTGTACTGCTGCACAGGCGGAGCCTCCGCCGAATCCCATGCGTTGAAGATCGGCGCCAGCAGGTCCCACGATTCCTCGATCTCGTCATTACGAGTGAACAGGGTGGGATCGCCCTTCATCACGTCGAGCAGCAGCCGCTCATAAGCCTCTGGGGAAGCGATCCCAAAGGAGCTGTCATAGGTAAAATCCATCTCGACCGGACGAACCCTCATCCGCGGCCCCGGCGGTTTCGAACTGATGCGTAACGACATACCCTCTTTTGGCTGCACCTGGATCGACAGGACGTTATGTTCCAATTCGCCGACCTGTCGGCCTTTGAACAGGGAATCGGGGGCCTTATTGAAAAAGATAGTTATCTCTGTGATACGCTTAGGTAGACGCTTTCCGGCACGAATGTAGATCGGAACACCACTCCAACGCCAATTGTCGATCTCAAGCTGTAAAGCCACAAAGGTGTCGGTGCAGGATCCTGCTGAAACGCCCGACTCCTCGCGATATCCAAGCACCTTTTCGCCGTTTATAATCCCTTGTGTGTACTGGGCCCTCACGGTGTATTTACGCACTTCATCCGGGGTCATTCTCTTGATAGAGCGCAGAACCTTGGCCTTCTCGTCTCGAATACTATCTGCATCACTGAGAGAGATAGGAGGTTCGATACAAAGTAACGCAAGCATCTGCAGCACGTGGTTTTGAACGATGTCTCGAAGAATACCGTTTTTGTCGAAGTACGCGGCACGATTTCCGATGCCTATATCCTCGCACACGGAGATCTGGATGTGGTCTACGTATTTGCGATTCCAGAGCGGCTCGAAGATACCGTTGGCGAAACGGAACACAAGGATATTTTGAACCGTCTCCTTTCCCAGGTAGTGATCGATACGGTAAATCTGCTCCTCTGCTAGGCTCCGGCGCAGCACTTCGTTGAGGTGACGGGCAGATTCCAAATCGTGTCCAAATGGTTTTTCCACGACAACAGAGGTCGAGCGGCTACCTTTTCCGTATTCCTCTATCAGACCGATCTGTTTCAAGTTCGAGGCAATTGGACCGAAAAATTGGGGATCCATTGCGAGGTAATAGACGTAATTGAACTGCTCGCCTTGCTCCGCGCACAATCCCTCGATACGTCCCTTGAGTAGCTCAAAATCCGAGAGCACTTCGCCATTGCACGGCTGATAATGCAGATTCTTCGCAAAGGCTTCCCACACTGCCGGACTAATCGGACGACGAGAATATTTTTTCACCCCCTCGTAAACCCGAGCCCGAAAGTCATCGTCGCTCAATTTGGATCGTGAGGAACCTATGACGATGAAATTCGACGGTAGGTAGCTATCCTCTGCCAAATTGCACAGAGCTGGAACCAGTTTGCGTGAAGTAAGATCACCGCTGGCTCCAAAGATAACCAAAACTGTAGGTGGTGGGCGGACGATTCTATTTTGGTCTTCGGCGTGTGGATTCGCGCTCACAGTCAGATTTTCCTCTTGTACGAGTAGGTAGGCTATACGATCTTCCTTTTAGCCTCGATGGAGTCGAGCAACTCTTTGTAGGAGTCACTGAAACTCTTCACCCCAGCCACCTGCAGATCGACAAGCAGCTTATCGGTTGAGATCCCCATGGAGTTGACCTTTTGCATCACATCGGCAGCTTCTTGGTGTCCCTCATGCAGACGCGCTTTGATATCGGCTCCTTCCAAGAGAGCCTTGAGGGTAGCTGGAGGCATCGTATTGACCGTATCGCGACCGGCTAAAGCCTCGACATACATGACCGATTTGAACACCGGATTTTTGGTCCCGGTACTGGCCCACAGCGGTCGCTGAACGCGCGCCCCCTTCTCCCGAAGAACCCGAAACCTTTCGGAGCCGAATAGTTCCTCGAACGCCTCATATGCGGCCTTCGAGTTTGCCACTCCTACCTTGCCGAAGAAGATCTCTTTGTCGGACGGATTGGCCTTGCCGACCGTCACGAGCTCATCGAAATTCTTCTCGACGATCGCGTCCACACGCGACACGAAGAAGCTGGCTACCGAAGCGATCCGATCAACCGCTTCACCACGCTTCACACGCGTTTCGAGGGCAGAGATGTAGGCGTCAGCGACCTGTCGGTAGACCGGCACTGAGAAGATTAGAGTGACGTTGACGTTGATCCCTTTCTCCAGCACGGCCTGGATAGCCGGAATGCATTCAAGCGTGGCGGGGATCTTAATCATGATGTTGGGCCGGTTGAGTCTGCTCCACAGCCTCTCAGCGGCTTCGATAGTTCTGGCCGCAGAGTCTGCAAGGTGTGGAGACACCTCTATGCTGGCATAGCCGTCGCCCGCTTGCGTGGCATCGTAGATCGGCCGCAGAAGATCGGCCGCTGCGGCAACGTCTTGCACCATAAGCTCTTCGCATA
Organism: Bdellovibrionota bacterium; assembly: GCA_044351795.1. Classification (GTDB taxonomy): domain Bacteria; phylum Bdellovibrionota_C; class UBA2361; order UBA2361; family OMII01; genus OMII01. The sequence continues at coordinate 16,594 of JBILFA010000056.1, forward strand.
AGTCTTCGGTCGACAGCCCTTTTGTCTCGGGCTTTCGCATATCGTCATCGTAGTTTGAGGTATCCGCTATCGCTTGCTTGAAGATAGTGGGATTACTTGTCAATCCCGAGACCCCCTGCTGGATCAAACCTTGGAGCTCTCCAGAACGAAGAACATCACGTGAGAGGTTATCGTACCACACAGACTGTCCGAGTTCGTTCAAGGCGAGAATGTAGGAATTCTTAGCGGTAGCCATACCATGCACTCCAGTATCTTTTTGTCTCATAGGGTATACTCGATTCGTCAAAAAGACGAAACGAAAACTATTAGCTACCCCAAAGTGTACCTTCTATTGCGGGTGTGTGCCCTGACCTCGTGTGGGCTCAGAGCGCCGTACTGCTCACTAGGCCGTCGGCTCAGCAGGAATTCGAGGGATATCCATGACCCCGGGATATGAGAGCACCTTTTTCCTTCGGTTTCGCCAGAACCGAAAGCTCGTCAGTACACAGTGGATCGCATAGGGGATGCCGTTCACATGACAGATCTCATCCCCGTAATACGTCGGAATCGGCCTCTCTGCAATTCGAAGATCGCGCTCGGCCATCGCGAGGATTATCTGGGTATCGAAGTGCCAAGTATTCGTGAATGACTGGAAAGGAATCTTCTTGAGTGCGTGAACCGAGTAGAGCCGGTAGCCCGAATGGTACTCGGATAGATTTAATCCGGACAACTTGTTCTGGATGTAGGTAAGAATTCGGTTACCCAAAAACTTGTAGAGCGGCATTCCTCCTTTGAGGGCATCCGACGACTGCGACATGCGTGAGCCGAACACCATGTCGGCCTCACCCTTGAGGAGCGGCTCGAGCAATTCGGGCAAAGCCTCCGGCGCATACTGGCCATCACCGTGAATCAGCGCCACGATATCAAAACCTCGATCTACCGCGTACTGGTAACCAACCTTCTGGTTGCCGCCATACCCCTGATTTTTTTCATTGCGATGAACCGTCAACTTCTCGACGTTGAACTCACCTTTATATCCTAGTGCGGCATAGTACGAGTTATCTTGGCTGCAATCGTCGATCACGAAGATCTCTTCGACCTGCTCGTACACCTGCGGAGGAATACGCGCTATCGTCTTGTTGAGGTGATTCACCGCATTGTAAGCGATGATGAATATTCCAATTCGTGGATGACTCATGCGGTTAAAGTTCCGACTAGGTCGTAGCCCGATACCTCTGTTATCTTAACGCGCCCGAAGTGCCCACCTACTACCTCACCGAGCCCCTCAACTATATCGTTGATAAGGACACATCCGTCAACCTCGGGCGCTTGAGATGCGATACGCCCCGAGAGGAGCATATCCGTCTCTTCATGCGGCCCTTCGACGAGCACCTCAATCTCCTTACCGACATATTCGGCATTACGTTCGATGCGTACCTTTTGCTGGGCCAACATGACCCTATCTCGACGGATCCTCTTTTCCTTTTCGGAGAATAGGTGAACACGCCTACACTCTCGAAATGCCCCTCCGCTACGAAACGCTCGAGGTCAGCGATATCCTCTTCGGTCTCTCCCGGAAACCCCACTATGAAGGTGGTACGCATCTTAATCTCGGGGGCATTAGCCCTCACGAATTCGACAAAACGACGCGAGCCAAACCGTCCGATCGGTCGCTTCATCGCCTTGAGCACCCTCTCGCTCGCATGCTGGAGCGGAACATCAAGGTAGTTACAAACCGTCGGCAACTCTACGATCGCCTTGAGCAACTCGTCATCGACCCCGACGGGATATGCGTACAGCAAGCGTATCCAGCGCACTGCCTTGGTAGCATCGAGTGACCGCAGCAGATCTACCAGACGCTCCAAGCCTCGATCACTGCCGAAAGCCGTGAGATCCTGAGCGACAAGGTTAATCTCCTTCACTCCCTGCGCACCGAGAGCCGTGACCTCTCGAGTAATCGAATCGATTGACCGACTACGCATGGCACCACGGATCTGCGGGATAATACAGAATGCGCAGGGCCTGTTACACCCCTCTGATATCTTCACATAAGCCATGTGCGGCTGAGATGCGAGATGACGCGGCATGGTGTCATCGTAGAGGAAATACGGACGAGCCCCTTCGTTGAGAATATCGACCAAAGCATCATCGGCACCCTGTGCGAGCTGACCAACACTCATGAGACCATCGAGTGCCACGAAGGCATCGACCTCCGGCAGCGCTTTGCGAATGTCCCCTTTGTAACGCTCCACCATACAGCCAGCAACGAGCAAGCGACGGATACTTCCGGCTCGCTTGAGCTCAGAGATCTCGAGTACGCAGTCGATACTCTCTTTGACCGCACTCTCGAGGAACCCGCATGTGTTAACCACCGCAACATCGGCACGACTGAGCTCGTTGACGATCTCGAACCCTGAGTTGCGCAGCACACCGATCATGACTTCGGAGTCCACCTGGTTTTTGGCACAACCTAGAGTCACTACAGCGGCTCGCCCTGTAAAGGATCGCTTACCGTCCAGAGCCTGGGGCTCGGTTATATTGACTGACACCGAGGAACAACTCGTCGGCGCGGAGCCCTCAAGGGGTAAAATCGGTAACACTGACTTCATGATACTGCTACTTATGCCCTACTCGTCTATCCATTACATCTACACCTTTCGGGTAGTCTAAAACAAATGTGGCGCCATCCACCTTAACCCCTTTAGTGCTGAGGCCTTCGAAGATGATGGCTGTAATATTGCCACCTAAAGAGGTGATTTTAGCCCCCTTGGGTAGGTTTTGGTGCTCATCAACCAGTAGTTGAAAACCTTCCAAGGGGTCTGGAGCCCCCGAGGGCTCCGATTTGTGCGGTTGAAGGGTCAAAACAACCCCATCGGGACCTCGGCAGGCCCCCTGAAAGTCGAAGTCCCTCGACAGGTTTCCCAGACCGGTCATGAATACGATTGGAAGATTGGAGAGGAGAACCTCACTAATATCGTCGATCAGCACCTGGTTCTTGTCGGGCTGATACAGCCACAGCAGCCCGCTGTTAATCACTACTATCTGATCGCGCGGCTGCTTATACACCCAGCGCATCTTCCCCGGTTTCCCAAACCACATCTCACCGGAGCTGACTTCGCCCTCATCCAGGGCCGCCACATAGGAGTCCTGGCGAAACTTTCCATGCAGGCTCTCAATATCCGAATAGGTGCGCTGAACAGATTCCAGTACGCGCTTCCCCTCCTCAACCTTCATTTGAGCACCCTGAGGGCAATCGAACGCACGCATTTGTGTATAGGCCTGTCGGCCGCCGCATAGTAAGCAGGCGACGCCTAGCATGATAAGAACTACACAACGATTGTTCATGAATCCCCCTACATTACCCACGCGACCTCGGGAGTGTAGCATGTCGCATGGAGGTGCGGTACTTGCGGAGCCTAATACGGCATCCACTAAGTATTCTCAGTCAATAATGACGTGCGTCTCCTTAGCGAAGTTCGCTATCAGCGCTTGACACACTGAACAATCTGTCCGCCTTCGAGACAGTAGCGATTACAGCCATTGGGAATCGTAATAGTGTCGGAACCATTGAACGTAAGCGGTACGCCTTCTCTATCGAGGATCTGAACTCTAGCTCCCGCCCCGTAACCACAGCCGGGCTTGGAGAACCTGCCAAGCTCAGCAAAGCCATTTCCCGGTCCCTGCATCGTACCGGTTTCCCCGTTCACCACGACCGTCCCGGCAGGCGTGACGTGCACCGCTAGCTTACTGTTGCTATCGGAGATCGGCTTCCACAGGAACTTGGTGATCTCACCGGTCCCGGCGCGCTCTCCGCCTCCCGAACCGCCTCCTGCACCTCCCCTCTGCAGAGCTTGATAGCAGGAGCCTATCAAAAACCCTTTACAGACATCGTTAGTGTCAGCAGTGACCAGTCCTGCTTTCAGCAGCGCCTCACCAAAGTTCGTCCCGTCAGCAGAGAAAACCTGCCCCACAATGCCGTCTTCCTCTTCGCCTGAAACACTTGCTGAACATCCGGGTGCAGCACGGAATACAAACGCATCACCTTGCGCGGCGAGTCGCCCCATCAGGTCGAGAGCCGCCTTGACTTTGTTATTTGTGGACGTCGCGTTGATACCGTGAAGTTTTATGAGACTTTTCCCCGCAAGAAGTAGATTCGGCGAAACAGGTTGCACCTCTCCCCGCTCTCCGATCTTCGCTTCTATTGGATTGACCAGGGCATTGCTTTGAACTGTTCCACAATCAGATGTGAAGGCACGCCGGTCACCATTACTCGAGTCGTCCTCGCTCTTCGTGCAACCGGCACTTAAGATCAGGCAAAAACACAAAGCTATTCGTAGTAACCCGTTGACCTTCATATCCCTTCCCCTCGACCATAGGCCGCAGCATCGTCACTTGTGTGAGTTCGGCCCGCACTATGAACACCCACACCAACACGTATCGGATGAGAACCTGATTGTGCTACAGAAAACTCGTAGCTCAGGTACTGCAGTCCTACACAATTTCGAGTAAGACCACCCCAACGCCAAGTGAATTGAGGCACTTACCAAAACAAACTAAAGTTGATCCAAAAGATTCTTCCTTAGACTGTTCCGCGCCTTACTAGTAATACGGTTTAGCAGACTCGCGGATTGAGTTTTGGAAGCACTTTAAGAAAAAGGGGCTCTACGTGTTCCTTTCCTCTGAAAGCTGCCACTGTCTGAGAAGGATGCTATGTCCCAAACGAGTTCGTCGTAGGCCCTTCACCCCCTCCTCCTAATCCTCATCCTTCTCATCCTCATGCACCTGCACCGGTTTCCTCTTGATCATCAAGGAACTTTCGTATCGTTGATTGCCGCTTGCTTCCGAAGACTGAGCTTGCCAAAGCCAAACTCAAATCAATCGTCAACATGCTCCCTACCGTATCCTCACAGAAATAGCCGGATGTGAATCAGGAAACCGGTGCAGGTGAATAATGAGAAAGATAAGGATTAGGAGGAGGACTTGCAACCGCTCGTATGCTAGTCACGAACACGGCAGCCCCTTGGCGGGAATGCCGAGAGGGCAAAACAGTCCACCTACGCTCCGCTCCGCAGAGACTCCTGCGGACATCCAACTACGATTTCGCTTCGCTCTATTCTCCGGCGTAATCCGCCGGAGCCTTTTGGTGATTGGCTCTGCCAATCACAAAAAGCGTAGGTGGATGGAGCGGGTGACGGGGCTCGAACCCGCGACATCCAGCTTGGGAAGCTGGCACTCTACCAACTGAGTTACACCCGCGTGGCAAACGATAAGCTCACCAATCGCGTAAGCGCTACCATAGCGTGAAAGGAACATCAATTACCACTCGCTGTTGATCTCGCAAGAGCACCCATTACAGCTCGCACGGGCAAAGCGCGATATCCTTAGTGTTTTGGATCGAAGCAAAGATAGCTAGCGGGGTCCACGGGGCGGCGAGCCCCTGGTCGTTAATCCAAATCTTGGCTGTTCCAAGTTTGGAACAAAGCAAA
>JBILFA010000148.1:0-7377 GCA_044351795.1 Bdellovibrionota bacterium
AAACTCTCAGTACCTAGCATTTTTTAGGTCTACAACACCTGCCGACCCTTAATCTAGATGACCGATTCTTCCGTCTCAATCTTTTTGAAAAACACTATATGTTTTCTGCGGCGATTGGGATGTTTGTTCTTTCCTACTTATAGCCCCGTTACGTGGAGAACTACTCTTGCGGTGCGCTCGCGCGCAATCTCGCGACACTAAGGTAGAGACACGGCGCTAGGCATGCGCAGACGAAAGCTACCGTCATGGGTAAAAGAGCTCGATTGAAGGTTTCAAAGATGTATCCCACAAAGCAACCCATGATACCCACGGCGGCAGTTCCACACGCTGATAAGATAGATAAACACACCGCTCTATGAGAGCTGGGGAGATGCGCGTTGAGTGTTCCGCTGGAGCCGCTCCAGAGCGCGCCGAAACCGACGCAGCTAATTATCTGAGCGACCGTCACTTCGAGAGGGGTCGTAGTGAAGGCGAACAGTAAAGCTCCAGATCCAAAACATGATAGCGCCAAAGCTAAAACGAGGTCCTCTCGGTGTTTTTTGAGAAGCCACTTGGCGAAATAGGCACCTAAAACGCTACCGCCAGAAGCTATTGCATAGGTGAATCCCGAGTACAGTGGACCCGCACCGGCAAGCGAGAGGAGAGGTTGAAACGAGAACCAGAGCTGCTCCGCAGTCACCTCCGCGAAAAAGATTAGCAGGGCAACGCCAAACAGGTGTGGAGTGTGCCAAAAGACGCGTAGTGCATGCTTGATATGCTCGAGGTCAGTCGCAGATTCAGATCGAGTATAGGGGTGCTCAGGCATCGCCAAAGTGAGCGCGGCACCTAGAGCGGTTACTATAAAGAGGATCCCATAGGGTATCGTCGGATGGATGCTAAACAATATTCCTGAGATGGCGAAGGCGATCGCTCGCGATACATAGTTAGTGATAACAACATTTGCCATGTAGCGCTTGAAGTGGCGTTCGTGTCCGAGGAACTTCAGGTTGTCGTGAAAGAAAGCCTCTGCGGCTCCCGACATCTGCGCCCATCCGAAACCCGCCAATAAAGCGGCCAGAATAAGCCCGGTAGTGTTCGGTGTGATAATCATGAGAAGAGCGGAGAGTGCGCGACTTAGAAAACCCAGAGCGACGATCCGTCGGCGACCGAAGCGGTCAGCCCATGACCCGGTTGGAAGATCAAAAAACCCACTGAAGGCCGTTATAGAGGCGTTGAAGGCGACCGCTCCAGTGAGGGAAACTCCGCAATATTGAACGAGGTAGAAAGACCAGATAGCGGATTCGATTAAAAACTGTGAGGCGGCGAAGATCACGTAGAAATGGATGATCTCTTTGGCGACAGCGGGGGACTGCGTTGGTGTCATAGAGAGAACCTTATTGCTACGAGATGGAAAAAGCGGTTGATCATATGAATAACACAGAACGAACCTGAGGATCTCCTTGCGCAGCTGAGCCTTGCTAAAGAAGACAGCGGTCTCGCCTATTCCCCTTCCCTTGGCTTGAGCATGTACACGTAATTGAGCTCCCCGCGGATAGTCCCAGCATGAACGAGCGTACACGCCAGTCGCGGCTCGAAGCTCTCGATCGGCCTTATGTCTTGCACTCGCTTGGAGTAGGTGGTGAAGATCCGCCCACCAGGATTTAGAACCTCTACCGCACGGCTGAACAGCGCCGTGCGCATCGCAAATCCAGGATCGTACACTGAACGCTCGAGCACTTCGTCGACCTCCGCCGCTTCGAAGGGCATTCCCGCAACTACCATGTCGAAACGCTCTTCTGGAAGAAGCGCAGAGAGCTCGTTGCTTTGCCGCACCTCGATACGATCCGCGAAGCCGTGCCTCTCCGCATTTATTGTGGCGCATTCGACCGCTGCCGGGTTGATGTCGAGTGCCACTACCTTGCTCGCGCCTAGCTTAGCTGCTGCAACTGCCAAGTATCCCGTGCCAGTTCCGTAATCTAGCACCGAGGTCTTTCCAGGCCCGATTCCGATCCCATCACGAGAGAGGCATTCAATGACAAAGCTCGACAGTTCCCCGGTAGGGTATACGTCACGCAACACTGTGACAGTGATATCAGCAAGCGTAAGGTCGTACGGCGTCTCCCGCTCACGCACTTTCGAAAGGATTTCTTCGGCTTTTTGGCTGCGCATAGCGTTTTACCAGACTACAGTTTATGTTCTTGCGAACTGATACTCAACATTTGCGGGCATCATCATCGGCGATATGAGCCCGCTGGTGCGGCAAAAATGGCGCATGTAAGCCTGATCTCTGCATCTTTCTAGCAATGCCTCCCGTAGAAGCGATGGCTTTTCGAGCAGTAAGAGCCAAGCCTCGCGGATCAGAACAAGAAGCACATCGACCATCTCTCTCCTTTCGAGGAAGCGCCTGTGGAGAACCAAGACTGTCGTCTCGAACTCCCAGACGTTTGCTAACCTCTGGTGCGTCATGGAGCCGCGTCGATCAAACATCTCATAAAAGGGCCACCAGAGCAGCGCCCGAATCGCCGGATCGCCCTGAATGGCATCCTGCAGCGCGATCGGATCCTCGAAAGTGGACGCGACAGAGCCCTGGTGCTTTTCGAGAAATAGTCCAGCCGATGAGTGGGTGCTGAAGAGCAGTGCAGGTTCGGTGTCCCGCAGTCCAGCTCGATGCTGACAGGAAACTTGCCCGTGGCTGTTGTGCGGCATGAGCGACAGTCCAACGAATTCCCTCTGCTTCTCCGCAAAGAGCTTCATGGCACACACTATGCTCAAGTTAACACCATCTACGGCCTCGAGGATCGTTTGTTGCCGCAGCCGTTCCACAGTCTCTTGGCTGTTGGCAAACTGGTAATTGATTGAAATAGGCAGCTCATAGCTACGAATCATGGTGTCAAAAATCGCTAAAGAGCCAACTCCTCCGGTGCTTATTCCAAGACGCAACCCGCCCCGAGCAGCGAGGTAGCGCCGCAAAGCTTCGACATCTTCGGGGGCCGGCGAGGCCCAAAGCCGAGATGGCCTCTCGAGGCCCTCTACGGAGAACGCGACCTGAGACTTCGCAATTTTTTCGGTCAGCCAGTGATGGTTGAGGCCCTTGAGCTTTTGTTGGGCCAAGGTTCTGCTAAGAGAAGTCACATCGCTCAAAACACGATACGCCTCTTCGAAACTTTTCTGCTCAACCCACTCTTGGATGGAAAGAGAGGTGGCCCTCTGCGGTTCCTCGGGAATTTTGGCCCGAGGAACGACGAGCGCGGTTGCTTTCCTACTCATCCCGGAGGGGGGACGATCCCAGATCGCAAGGAAGTCGTCGCGAAGCTGGGCCAGGGAGGTCAGATCTGTGCACAGGATCTCGTCCACATACACTGCGATGTCCGAAGCCGTGATTCGTTTTCGATATAACCAAAGAGAGACCGGTCCATGCCGTTTCCTTTCGGGGTTCTCCCGAAGGATGAGCCGCCTGGCCACAGCGGCGCCAGAGATCTCGACTCCAAACATCTCACAAAGCCACTCCGGTTGCTTGCTCAGGGCAGAGTCGAGGGCCGCAGCTAAGGAGCCACCTTCCCCATATAACACAACCTCCTCGGCAGAGCAGCTTTGGCCCAACAGGATTGCTATGAGGCCTCGAACTCCGAGGCTCCAGGTCAATGAGTAGAAATTCCCGCGTCGGCGAGAATTCGCTGCTCTTACCCCCACCCGAGTACTTTCGCCATCGGTGATCTCGATTCGTTCGAGCTCAGGTCTTGAAGCGTTTGCCAGATGCAACGATATCCTCACCAAAGCTCCTCCTGAATGGGGCCCCTCCACCCCTAGGCTCTGACATTACAGGGCAACCGGATGCTATGAGATCTTTGACCTTAGGTGAATTATCGAGATTTTCAAGAGAAAAATTCAGGAAAAGCAGCCCAGGAACCGGGGGAAAAACCGGCGAGTTATCCGCTGCAATACATTGAGGTTATTTCCCGTTGTGAACATCGGCAGCAACCCACGATCCACTTCCGCAGTAGGCAGGGGGATTGGCTTGTTTTCCTACGGTCAGTTTTTGATGGCATTCGCACCGAAAATGGATAAGAAAATCAATTAAATATTGAGTTATATCATTAGGGTAGGGGCCTAGAGGCGGTGTTGGCAGTGGTAGCTCTCGAGGGTAGGAGAGTTTTAGAAGGGACGGAAGGGCAAGAGTTGGTACCTTAGAAAGCTTTGTAGCGAGCTGCCGGTGATTTCCGGCTAACAGTGGCCCCTAAAGGCGTCCGGCGGGGCTACACTGCGCTCAAATGTGCTCAAAAAGGCTGCCGGAAGATACACACCTGCTATTCCGTCACGAAGAAAGCGGGTTTTAGAAGTCATCAGGTGCTGGTTCGATGTTGCTCACCACAAGTGGCTCAAAAGAGTCGTAGCAGGGGAGTTCATCGAGAGCCTCTCCTCCTTCGCGCTTCGCGCTACGGCGGACAAGTGTGGTGTCGATGAATTTTGGGATTGGAGGCGGAGCTTGAAAGTCCGGGATGCCGTTCGGCCGAGCGTTCGACTGAGCTCACGCCGAAGGCTCAAGCCGAGGCCTTGGGACTTCATGATGTCTTTAATTGAGTGCTCGTCTTGAATGAGGGCGATGATACGCATCTGCGCTTTACAGTGTGGACACTCCAGCGGGTTGATTTCATAGATGCGTTTTATGCAGGCGGCCCAACTGCTCTTACGGAACTCGTGTCGATAGTGGCTCTCTTGTTCTTTTTCTTCAGCTAGAGGAGGGGAGAGTTTCTTAGCGCGTTCACCTCGACGCCTACAGGAATACCGTCCAAAATACCTGGTCAGAGATTCATAGGGCTTCGGCACCTGGGCAGAGAGAAGAGCTAAAAACTGTAGTGCATCGAACTCGTGAGCTGCCCCATCTTTAGTGGTGTAGGTCACAATATCCTCCTGTATTGAGAGCTTCTCGAGAGATAAGGGAGCACGCTCGATGTAGCGGGCTACGAACTGCTCGCTCTCCTTGTCATGAAAGGGGTCGCCGAACCAGACACCGAAACCGGTGTGAGCCTGGGAGAGAATCCGTGCTACGTCATCGTCAGTGATAAGCTCTCGCGTATGGAGTTGCGCGAGTACTCGTTCAACGAAGGCTTGCTCAATAGCCTTGAGGTCTACCTCAGAGAACCTGGTGAATACGCCGTCTTTCCAATAGCCGTCAGCCAAGAGTCCATGAAGGTGCGGGTGAAAGTTCAGTGCTTCTCCAGCCGTCTGACGAGGTCTTCATAACGCTTCGTTTTTATTGCGGACTTTGGATCTTGATGGTGGCTGTTGCTCAGTCGGTAGAGCACCGGATTGTGGTTCCGGGTGTCGTGGGTTCGATCCCCTCCAGCCACCCCATCGTCGGATTAACATTTCAGGAAAGGAGTTGAAATTTCCTGAAATGTCATCCGAGCAGCCTCCTCATTTTTCCCATTCTAAAGTCTTTGGATTCCAGGGTAGTGTGTCTTCTGCTGTAAGTGCAGGCATTATCAGCTTTTCAATTATGGGCACGATATGATCCAGAGCCAAGGATTCATTCGCAAGCAACTTCCCTTTTCTGACAAAGGCAGTCCATTGCGCCTTCTTTGTTGAATCTTCAGCGAACTCTATAGTAAGTGCCAATGGTGTTTCGACTGGCATTGGTGTATCTCGCCTATTAAATGTAGATGCAATGGCATCTCTCAATATCGTTGCATCAAAGGTATAAGTTGTCGCCAATACCCAAACATCATAGAAATCTTTCATCCGACTATTTGCGATTCCTCGATGAACCATGGCATGAAACTTTTCTGCAATTACTGTCTCTTTTGAATAGGCTCGCAACTTTGGCTTTGGAAGATCCAGCAAAGTGGGATAATCAATACTTAACGGCGTCGGGATAATCGCATCTCCAAATCCGATATCGATTTGAAGTGGGATCCGAGCCGTATCTAGTGTCGCAATCAGCGTTGCTCTAAGTCCTTGATATTCGTCTTCCTCTTTAATTCGTTCCAGAAGAACAGAATCAGCTTGAAAAAGCACGCCGTCATTCGACAGATCTTGGGCACAGATCTCTCTTACCGTTGCAGTGAAATAGGCAATGTCTGGTTCACCGAAGCTTAGAAGATCGAGATCTCTTGTAGGTCGGTGCATTGCGCCTCCCCAGATCTGAAACAACATAGCGCCTTTGAGCACAAAATCGTTGGAATATTTCGATTGAGATAGACGATAGAGAAACCTTTCCAAAGCATAGCGAGTAAGAATTAATTGGAATTCGACTTTTTGCTCTCTTGCGATGTTTAGTAAGCGTTGCCGGATAGAGGCAGCTGAGTTCTTACCTGCCTTCATACAATGGACTCCAGATATGGACGCATCACGTTAGCCACACGACAAATTTTTGAGGCTTTATGAAGCTCATCCATGGAAGCTTTTTTCTTAGACCAAACAGCACGCAGTGCCTCAATCGCAACATCGATCCCGATTTTATTCCGATACTTGAAGCAATCTGCCACTGTCTTTGCAGGCGAATAAATTTTGACGACAGCGCCAGCGATTTTGTGCTTTTCAATCCCAAAGGAAAGTGCAGATTTGGAAAATTTGCATATTCTTAGCGGGGGAAGATCCCCCTCAGGACGGCGTGCTTTAACATCAATCGCAAGCCATACTTCAAACGGGAGCTCTGTAGTAAGCTTATGGAACTGTAGCGCCGACAGCAGGCACACTACGCCTTTTGGTATTCGTTTACAGGCTTCGATGAGAGTCTGATGCTCGCCAACTTTAGCATCTTTCAGTGTATAAATTCCTCTGCTTGGTCTTTCAAGAATGCCCTGATGATAGAGCTTGTTAAGATAGACAGCCGACACACCAATTCTCTCAAGTTCTTTCGGACGAACTACTCCTTTCTTTCTGAAGAGCTTAATTACTTTTTGAAGTTTCGATGTTGGCATACTTGTAAGATAATGTTGGTATATATTAATAACTACCTACACTATCTTACGATAAGCACACAAAAATGCCTAGCTAATTATCTGAATTAATTTAGTTTGTAGGTATTTAAGCAGCTTTCTAAATTACCCCAAAATTGGATGCAAAAAGGATGCACGATTTCATAAAAATCAATACAATCAAGGGTTTCAGAGGTGCCAGATACTCCACCCCAGCGTTTCTCCTATCCAAACTTGGCTGCGCCAAGATTTGGATTACGGGTTAGGGGCGACGCCCCTAACGACCCGCGTTTTTCCCGCTCGGCGCTCTCGCCAAGGGGCTGCCGCCCCTCTCGGCGCGGGAAGCGCCTTCACGTGTCCGTCCTCCCACCGACAGGTATCACCTGATGACCGTTCATGAGAGAAGCGACCTTCAACGTTTAAGCGACGATGGAGGATAAGATGAGTGAGAACTGGGACGAGCTAATCAAGCAACAGGAGC
>JBILFA010000149.1:0-7284 GCA_044351795.1 Bdellovibrionota bacterium
CTAAGTAATTTTTCGGTAAGAGGGTGCTATGTCACGAAAGAAGCGCGATTTCAAAAGACCAATAGCTGCTGATCCACGGTTCGGCGATGTCGTTATCGGAAAGGCGATAAACGTTATCATGGAGAGCGGCAAGAAGGGTGTTGCAGAGCGAGCTCTGTATTGCGCCCTCGACGAGATGGCGAAGAAAACCGGAGCGGACGCAGTTGAGGTGTTTCACAAGGCACTCAACAACATCAAGCCGGTAGTAGAGGTTCGCTCGCGGCGAGTTGGTGGAGCCACTTATCAGGTCCCGACGGAGGTTCGTGCCGAGCGTGCTCAGTCGCTTGCTCTGCGTTGGTTAAAGGATGCAGCCGAGAGCCGAAGTGAGCGAAACCTCGCAGATCGCCTCGCCAACGAGTTGCTCGATGCAACTCAGGGCAGGGGATCGGCAGTCAAGAAACGTGAGGATACCCACCGCATGGCTGAAGCCAACAAGGCGTTCGCGCACTTCAGGTGGTAGTTCGGTAGTAGGGTTCGTTCGGAGAATTTTGTCGTGGCCAAGAAAGATCTCAACTTAGTTCGTAACATCGGCATCATGGCCCACATCGATGCCGGCAAGACGACGACTACAGAGCGCGTGCTTTTCTATACCGGTATCAACTATAAGATCGGTGAAGTGCACGAAGGCGCGGCTACCATGGATTACATGGAGCTCGAGCAAGAGCGTGGTATCACCATCACTTCCGCTGCGACTACCTGTAACTGGAAAGGATCGCACGGAGATCGCGCAGAGCATCAGATCAACGTTATCGACACTCCTGGTCACGTGGATTTTACTATCGAGGTAGAGCGCTCTTTGCGAGTACTCGATGGTGCAGTTGCAGTATTTGATGCTGTGAGCGGAGTAGAGCCTCAGTCTGAGACTGTGTGGCGCCAAGCAAACAAGTTCAATGTCCCTCGCTGTTGCTTTATCAACAAGATGGATCGTATCGGTTCGGATTTCGCCAAGGGCGTCGCGTCGATCCGTGAGAAATTAGGTGCAAAGGCAGTTCCTATTCAGATTCCGGTCGGAGCGGAGAGCGCGTTCCTAGGAGTTGTCGACCTCGTGCAGATGAAGGCGATCCTGTACAAGGACGAGACAAAGGGCGCGAAGTTCGAGATAGAGGAGATCCCTGCCGAGCTTCAGGACGAGGCCAATGCGGCTCGTGAGTATCTCATTGAGAGTATCTCAGAGGTAGACGAGGCACTGATGGAGAAGTACATCAGTGGCGAAGCGTTGACCGAAGAAGAGGTTAAGGCCGGTATCCGTAAGGGAACGCTCAAGATGCAGATGTTCCCTGTCTTGTGCGGGTCGGCGTTCAAGAACAAGGGTGTTCAGCCCTTGCTCGACGCTGTTCTCGATTACTTGCCCAGCCCGATGGATATTCCCCCAGTGAAGGGAACCAATCCTGACTCCAAAGAGAACGAGGAGATCGAGCGGTCCACGGATCCGGATGCTCCTATGTCTGCATTGGCTTTCAAGATCATTACAGACCCGTACGTGGGAGTTCTAACGTTCTTCCGCGTATATTCGGGTACAGTAACTGCAGGCAGCAGTGTTCTCAATTCCACTCGTGGAAAGAAGGAGCGAATCGGGCGTGTAGTTCGTATTCACGCAGACAAACGTGAAGAGGTCAAAGAGGTGAGTGCAGGAGATATCGGCGCTGCCGTGGGTCTCAAAGAGACCATCACCGGCGACACCCTGTGCGATATCGACAAGCCGATCGTTCTCGAGAGTATCCACGCTCCAGACCCGGTTATCTCGGTAGCTATCGAGCCGAAGACCAAGGCCGACGAGGAGAAGATGGGACTCTCGCTCATGAAGCTTGCCAAGGAGGATCCTTCTCTCAAGGTGAGCGTCGACAAGGAATCCGGCCAGACCCTTATATCGGGAATGGGCGAACTCCACCTGGATATTATCAAGCAGCGTCTCTTCCGTGAGTTTAGTGTGGACACAACGGTAGGAAAGCCTCAGGTAGCTTACCGTGAGACGATCATGAAGAAGGCAGAAGCAGAGTGCAAGTACGCCAAGCAGACGGGTGGTCGTGGTCAGTTCGGTCACGTACTCCTGCGTGTAGAGCCTCTCGAGCCTGGCAAAGGATTTGAGTTTGTTGATGAGATTAAGGGGGGCATCATCCCGAAAGAGTACATCCCTGCAGTCGAGAACGGAGTTGAGGAGGCCCTCGAAGGAGGTATCCTTGCCGGATTCCCGGTTATCGACGTTAGGGTAACGCTCTACTACGGAAGCTTCCACGAGGTAGACTCGAGCGAAATCGCCTTTAAAATTGCAGGATCCATGTGTGTCAAGGACGCTTGCAACAAGGCGAAGCTCCAATTGCTCGAGCCTGTCATGGCAGTTGAGGTGGTATGCCCCGATGATTTCGTCAGCAATATCGTGGGTGACCTTAACCGACGACGTGCCCGTATCCTCGGAATGGAGCCGAGGGCTGGCGCTCAGACGGTGAAGGCTGAGGTTCCGCTTGCCGAAATGTTCGGTTATTCAACGGACCTCCGCTCGAACTCACAAGGCCGAGCCACCTTCACTATGGAGTACCATCATTATGCCCCCGTGCCGACTCACGTCGCGGAGAGTATAGCGAAAAAGTGATGTTTTAATCTGTCTTGATTAATTAAACCGGAGAAAAGCATGTCAAAGGATAAATTTGATAGAAGCAAGCCGCACGTCAACGTCGGTACAATAGGCCACGTAGACCACGGTAAAACAACCACAACGGCAGCGCTCGTAGCAGTTCAGGCTGCCAAGGGCCTCGCAACCGTGAAGTCCTACAAGGACATCGCGAAGGGCGGAACTGTTCGTGACGATTCCAAAACCGTTACGATCGCCTCCGCTCACGTTGAGTATTCGACCGCTAACCGCCACTACGCTCACGTAGACTGCCCAGGCCACGCTGATTATGTAAAGAACATGATCACCGGCGCCGCTCAAATGGACGGTGCTATCCTCGTAGTAAGCGCTTCAGATGGTCCGATGCCGCAGACTCGCGAACACATCCTCTTGGCTCGCCAGGTAGGTGTTCCGAAGATCGTCGTTTTCCTCAACAAGGTTGACACCGTTGATGATCCTGAGCTCCTCGACCTCGTCGAGATGGAGGTTCGTGATCTCCTCTCCGAGTACGACTTCCCAGGTGCTGAGACCCCAGTTATCCGTGGTTCGGCTCTCAAGGCTCTTCAGGGTGAAGCTTCCGAGATCGGAGTCGGCGCTTTCGATAAGCTCCTCGCTACGATCGACGAGTACATCCCGGTTCCTCAGCGCGATATCGACAAGCCGTTCCTTATGCCGGTTGAGGACGTATTCTCGATCGCAGGTCGTGGTACTGTAGCTACGGGTCGTGTCGAGCGTGGTATCATCAAGGTCGGAGAAGAGGTCGAGATCGTCGGTCTGCGCGACACGCAGAAGACGGTTGTGACCGGCGTTGAGATGTTCAAGAAGCTTCTCGATCAAGGTCAAGCCGGTGACAACGTAGGATGCCTCCTCCGTGGTCTCAAGCGTGACGATGTCGAGCGTGGACAGATCCTCTGCGTTCCCGGCAGCGTTAAGCCGCACAAGAAGTTCAAGGCAGAAGCGTACATCCTCAAGAAGGAAGAGGGTGGACGTCACAAACCTTTCTTCTCGGGTTACCGTCCTCAGTTCTTCTTCAGAACTACTGACGTAACCGGTTCCATCAAGCTCCCAGAGGGTGTCGAGATGGCTATGCCGGGCGACCACATCAATGTCGATGTAGAGCTGTATCAGCCGATCGGTATTGAGAAGACCCTCCGTTTTGCTATCCGCGAAGGCGGTAAGACGGTAGGTTCAGGCGTTGTAACCGAGATCGTCGAGTAATTTCGACGGGTGAGGGCGTCGGGGATCTCACGGATCTCCGGCGCTCACTAAAAGGTTTCCAAGAGCAGGTTCGGAAACGCGAAAGTTGCTAAACGTGAAAGTAAAAGGAAGATGCCATGATTGGCGGGCAGTTAATTAGAATCAGACTTAAAGGGTACGACCACAAGCTCTTGGATGCAGCTGTTGGAGAGATCGTTCAAACGGTACGTCGCACGGGCGGCCGGGTAGCTGGTCCAATTCCTCTGCCCACCCGCATCAACAAGTTCACGGTGAATCGATCGACCTTTGTCGACAAGAAATCCCGCGAGCAGTTCGAAATCCGCACTTTCAAGCGACTTTTGGACATCTTGGAGCCAACGCAGCAGACCATTGATGAGTTGGGCAAGCTCGAGCTCTCGACTGGAATCGATGTCGAGATCAAGCTCCAGTAGGAGATGAAAGTACCAATTTAAAGTAGGGACCTCTTCATGAACATGGCAAAAAATTACTCCGAAGGACTTTTGGGGAAGAAGTTGGGAATGACCCAGATCTTCACTCCTGAGGGTCAGAGTATACCAGTAACAATAATACAGGCGGGGCCATGCACGGTCCTCGAAGTGCGCGGTCGTGACGTTCACGGCTACGATGCTGTGCAGTTCGGTTTCGAGCCGAAGAAGTCGCAGCGCTGTACCAAGGCTGAAGTCGGGCACTTCCAGAAGGCAGGACAGGGCGCTTTCTATCACGTCAAGGAGGTTCGGTGTGATGTTCCGACCCTTGGTTGGGGTGAGGTAGGAAAGCAGATATCCGTAGCGGATGTTTTCAAGGACGGTGAGATCGTAGACGTTTCAGGAGTTACGATCGGTCGCGGTTTCCAGGGCGTTTTTCGTCGTTACGGCATGAAAGGTCAACCGATGACGCGCGGTACTCATGAAGTGCGCCGCCACGTCGGAGCGGTCGGATGCCGTAAGTTTCCTGGTCGTATCTTCAAGAACAAGAGGATGCCGGGCCGGATGGGCGGTGACAACGTGACCGTCCAGAACCTCAAGGTAGTTGGAGTTAGGCCGGAAGAGAACATCATCCTCGTAAGAGGTGGAATCCCAGGCGCTCGTGGTAGCCTTGTGGTTATCCGCAAGGCGTTGAAGGGAAGCTAAGCTGGAGGTGAATGAGATATGTCAGCTGATGTAGTAAGCGCAAAATTATTCGATGCCTCCGGTAAAGAGAAAGGAGTTGTTCCTCTCTCAGCGGATGTGTTCAACGGTCAGATCAAGACGGAGCTCCTGCACGGTACAGTGCGTTGGCAGAGGGCTAAGCGTCGTGCAGGTACGCACGATGTGCTGACCCGTAGTGAGATGAAGGGTGGAAAGAAGAAGCCGTTCAAGCAGAAGGGTACAGGTCGTGCTCGTGCCGGTTCGAGCGTCTCGCCAATCTGGGTTGGTGGTGCCGTAGTTCACGGACCAACACCTCGCTCGTATGAATTCCGCCTCTCGAAGAAGATGAGGAAGGGTGCTCTCGCGTCGGCCTTGGCCGTCAAGAGTGCTCAGGAGGGATTCGTTGTGTTGGAGAGCATGGATGGTAGTACGGGTAAAACCAAGGACGCTCTCGCGCTACTCACGAGAGCCGAGCTGGTAGGTTCCAAACTGCTCGTGATCGTTCCGAACGAGGCTTCGGCAGAGCGCGAGCTCTTTGCCCGTAGTCTGCGTAACATCGAGAAGGTCAACGTCGTGCCGACAGCGGGCGTAAACGTGTACGACCTCCTCAACAGTCAAAAGGTGCTGTGCGTTCGCGCGGCTCTGGCTGAGCTTGAGGCTCGTGTAGGATAGTCTTCGGGAAGTTAGTAGGACGGACTTATGGCTAAGAAGAAAAAGATCACTGCGACAGCTAATGTAGGAGACTACGCTACGCTGCTCTCCCCGGTTATCACCGAGAAGAGCGCTACAATCGGAGGCAACGGTCGTGTCGTAACATTTCGGGTAGACCCACGTTCGTCGAAGGACGAAATTCGTAGCGCGGTTGAGAGAGTGTTCTCGGTAAAAGTCGAGGGCGTTCGTACCTGCCGCTACATCGGAAAAGTAAAGAGAACTGCTCGGTCTATTGGACGGCGTGCTGGCTACAAAAAGGCATACGTCACCCTCGCAGAGGGCAGCAAGATCGATCTGGTTGAGGGCTTGTAATCGAGTTGAGGTACAGTCATGGCTGTTAAGAGTTTCAGACCATTCACACCTTCGAGACGTTACCTTACGGTGGCGGATTTTTCGGAGATTACGGCATCAAAGCCGGAAAAGGGGTTGCTCGCGAAGTACTCGGGCACCGGTGGGCGTAATAACTACGGCCGCAATACCAACATAAACAAGGGCGGTGGTCACAAGCGTCGTTACCGAATCATTGATTTCCGACGTGATAAGGTCGGCATCAAAGGTACGATTGCAACGGTTGAGTACGATCCGAACCGGTCGGCTCGTATCGCGTTGGTGGTGTATGCCGATGGTGAAAAGCGCTACATCCTTGCGCCGCAGGGACTGTCGGTCGGGCAGGTGATAAGCGCGGGACCAGACGCGGATATCAAGCCGGGGAACGCACTCCCGCTTCGCTCCGTGCCGCTGGGTGAGAACATCCACAACATAGAGCTCAAGCGTCACGGCGGAGCTCAGCTCGTTCGTTCGGCTGGCGGAGCTGCTCAGCTCGTAGCGAAAGAGGGTGAGTATGCCACTGTGAAGCTTCCCTCCGGTGAGATGCGTAAGATATCGCTCGAGTGCTATGCTTCGATCGGCTCCGTAGGCAACGCAGAGCACCAGAACGTGGTGATCGGTAAAGCCGGTCGTAGCCGCTGGTTGAATCGTAGACCGCACAACCGTGGTGTTACGAAGAACCCAGTTGACCATCCGATGGGTGGAGGAGAGGGTAAGACCTCAGGAGGTCGTCATCCGTGTTCGCCGACCGGTGTCTTGGCCAAGGGCCTCAAGACCCGTGTCAACAAGCGCACTCAGAAGTTCATTGTACGTCGTCGTAGTAAGTAGTTTAGGAGAAGGGAGCTATGGCTCGTTCGATTAAGAAAGGACCGTTTGTAGAACCCAGCTTGTCGAAGTGGGTTGATAGAGCTAAGTCGGGCGCTCACAAGGGGCCTATCAAGACCTGGTCTCGTCGTTCGACTATCACCCCGGATATGATCGGTTTGACCTTCGCCGTACACAACGGCAAGAAGTTCAATGCTGTTTTTGTGACGGACAACATGGTGGGTCACAAGCTCGGTGAGTTTTCACCGACACGCACGTACCATGGGCACTCTGCCAAGGGCGGTTAGTAAAGTGATTTGCTCCAGGGGCTAAGTAGTAAGGGTTGCTAGTATGACTAAGAAGGCAAACACACAGACAGGAACGACGGGTGAGATCGCTCGTGCAACGCTCAGTCACATCAGGATGTCGCCACGCAAGGCGCGCCTGGTGATC